>JACMLD010000198.1 GCA_014379785.1 Chitinophagaceae bacterium | reverse complement strand
TAAAAGACGGAAAATCCAAACCAGCATGTAGTTGACTACCAAACAGAATGGCCACGCTGCCGATCAGGTATATGATTACAAATGTCCAAGCCGCATGCCTGGGCCAGCGCATATTCAAACCCCAGCACAGCAATGAGGGCAGCAGCAGCAACGCGATATAGTTTCTCAGTAAAAAAATGCCGGCAAAGGCGAGCGCCAGATATAAAATGCGGGTTCCTTTTCTGTCATTCTTATTTAGGAGCTGGAAAAACTGCCAGACTACAACCATCATAAAGAGAAAAACAAAACCATCCTTGTACATTCCGCCTGTCCAGAACACGAAAGAGGGTAACAAAAAAACAGGAATCACATGCCATTTTTTACTCTCCGGAAAAATCCTTTTCAGCAAATTATAAAGCAGCAAACTGCCGGGAAACGTGATGAATTCGTACACCACTACATTCACATAATAGTAACCGAAGGTGAAAACATTCATGACTGCCTGCATTTTATGCAGCATCTTATCCTTCAGATCATTCCAGTAAGAATCTGTCGACCCGAAAAAGTTTGTATAACTCAGATGGTCAGGGTTTGCAAACCAATGAGTGAAAAAATAAACAGGGTCATGCATCAGCTGCCGGTATTCCGGGAGACTGTCGAAATATACCTGCCATGTATCTGAAAACTGTTCGTACCCCGGCTGCCTGGAGTAGATGTAGCCGTAAAGCAGTCCGGCTATGGTTTTGAGAGAAAACAGGGCCAGAACCAGTTTGAGAGGAAGTCCTGTTGATTTAACTATTTTCAATCTGGAAAGCAGTATGCAGGCGATCAAAAAGTAGACAATAAGAAGGGCATATTGCATCTGCTGCGTTTGTACGAAGTACGTTTTTTTTCATGAAAAACGGTTTTCGCTTTCCCCATCCTTAACTATTCAGCTAACTTTGTGACAGGCACAAAACGGCAAATCAATAAAAAATGGAAGTTACTGTCAAGACAGCCGCGCAATTGCGGATCACTGCAGAAGAATTTGAACTCATCAAACAGAAACTGGGACGCACACCAAATTTTAATGAATTATGCGCCTTCAGTGGTATGTGGAGCGAGCATTGCAGTTATAAAAACTCGATACGCTGGCTCAAGACATTGCCACGTGAGGGGAAGAAAATGCTGGTCAAAGCAGGTGAAGAAAACGCAGGGTTGATGGATATCGGCGATGGCTATGGTGTAGTTTTTAAAATTGAAAGTCACAATCACCCTTCTGCCATCGAACCGTTTCAGGGTGCGGCAACCGGGGTGGGTGGAATACACCGCGATATTTTCACCATGGGCGCAAGACCGGTGGCTTCCCTCAACTCACTTCGCTTCGGAAATCTCAAAGAAGCAAAGACCCAGCACCTGCTCGGTGGCGTTGTGCACGGCATTGGCCACTATGGCAACTGCTTTGGTGTGCCAACAGTAGGCGGAGAAATTTATTTTGAACAATGTTATCATACAAACCCACTTGTAAATGCGATGAGCGTGGGGGTTTTGAAAAACGGCGAAACCATCTCTGCAACAGCAGCAGGGATCGGCAACCCTGTATTTTTTGTTGGAAGTGCCACAGGTAAAGACGGAATAGGCGGCGCTTCATTTGCATCAGCGGATATCACTGCAGAGAGCACGGAGGAACTGCCGGCAGTGCAGGTAGGCGATCCGTTTCAGGAAAAAAAATTACTGGAGGCCTGTCTTGAAGTGATAAAGACCGGGGCCGTAGTCGGTATGCAGGACATGGGTGCAGCAGGGATCATCTGCTCCACCTCAGAAATGAGTGCGAAAGGAGAAGTGGGAATGCGCATCGATCTCGATAAGGTTCCAACCCGTCAGAAAAATATGAAAGCCTGGGAGCTATTGCTGAGCGAAAGCCAGGAACGAATGCTGATGGTGGTGGAAAAAGGAAAAGAAGAAGCTGTGTTGCAGGTTTTTGAAAAATGGGATTTACCATGTTCTGAGATAGGAGAGGTGACGGGTGATGGAATGCTGAGGTTTTACATGCATGGTGAACTGGAAGCAGAATTACCTGCTTATGACCTGGTTCTCGGCGGTGGCGCACCTGTCTATGAAAGAGAATATAAAAAACCCGCATACTTCGAAAAAATAAAATCATTTGATCCTTCAACGATAGCAGTGCCGGATGATCTCAAAGCAGTAGCTGAACAGGTCATCTCCATTCCAAACATCGCATCAAAGCGTGCGGTGTATGTTCAGTACGATAGCATGGTCGGCGCAGGAAACACGAGCACCAATGATCCGAGCGATGCTGCCGTAGTGCTCGCCAAACCAACGAACAAAGCGCTGGCTCTCACCACCGATTGCAACAGCCGTTATGTATATGCGGATCCCTATCAGGGCGCAATGATAGCCGTGTCTGAAGCTGCGAGGAATATTGTCTGCAGTGGCGGACAGCCGATCGGTATCACCAACTGCCTGAATTTTGGAAATCCATACGATCCCGAAGTTTACTTTCAGTTTGTAGAAGCCATCAGGGGAATGGGCGAAGCATGTCTGAAATTCGATACACCCGTCACAGGGGGTAACGTAAGTTTTTACAACCAGAATCCCGATGGTCCGGTATATCCGACTCCTACAATCGGTATGGTCGGCGTACTTGAAACTGTCAACGACAAAATGACCATGTATTATAAGGAAGAAGGCGACCTTATATTTTTAATCGGAAAGAGTACGGATGATCTCGGATCTTCCGAATACCTGCACAAAATCTGTGGCGTAGAATTTAGTACCGTCCCCCGGTTTGACCTCGATGAAGAATTTACATTGCAACAAAAAGTGGCAGAACTGATCAGAGCAAAGATTATTTCATCTGCACATGACGTGAGTGAAGGCGGTCTCTTCGTCACGCTCATAGAATCCTGTTTTCACCGCGAACTTGGAATAGATGTGGTCGCATCCGATTACAATATCAGAAAGGATGCATACTGGTTTGGAGAATCTCAAAGCCGGGTTGTAATCACCGTAAAACCTGAAAACCTGGGAGCCTTTAAAAAACTGATCGGTAACCAATCATTTGAAGAACTGGGCGTGGTAACAGCAGGCAGTGTAGAAGTGGATGGAATGAACTGGGGCCATATCCAGAACTGGAAAAACAAATACGATACAGCCATTGAAAACCTCATGGCGGGGCTGGAAAGTGAATTTGCGTTAATTGCTCTCTAAATTGCCAAAAAAAAAGTTGATTATGGGAACAGAAAATGCAAAATACTCAAACTCTATAGTAATCACCGGCGCAGCAGGATTTATCGGAAGCTGCCTGGTGGGATTTCTGAATGAGAAAGGATATTCAAATCTCATACTGGTTGACGCATTTGGCGATGAAAAAAAATTACAAAACCTGCAGGGCAAAAAGTTTCTTGCTAAAATTGAAAGAGAGCGATTTTTCGAATGGCTGCAGGAAACCTCACCGGCCATAGATTTTGTTTTTCATATCGGAGCCCGAACGGACACCACCGAATTTAATTATTCCGTTCACCAGCATCTGAATGTGGAGTACTCAGAAAAAATATGGAACTACTGTACAGTTCAGAACATCCCACTCGTATACGCATCTTCTGCGGCCACTTACGGTGCGGGTGATTTCGGATACAGTGACGATCATGATATCGTCCACAGGCTAAAACCACTGAATCCATACGGGACATCGAAGAACGAATTTGATAAGTGGGTTCAACATCAGAATGACCATCCGCCGTTCTGGGCCGGTCTTAAATTTTTCAATGTTTACGGCCCAAATGAATACCACAAGGGAAGAATGGCAAGCGTTATCTGGCATTCATTCAACCAGATCAAAAACGACAACGTTGTACGCCTTTTTAAATCTCACCGCCCGGATGTTGCGGACGGTCAACAGCTCCGGGACTTCATT
The DNA here is from genome assembly GCA_014379785.1 of Chitinophagaceae bacterium. Taxonomy (GTDB): domain Bacteria; phylum Bacteroidota; class Bacteroidia; order Chitinophagales; family Chitinophagaceae; genus JACMLD01. The sequence continues at coordinate 4,471 of JACMLD010000198.1, read as the reverse complement.
TATGTAAAAGATATTCTCAAAGTCTGCTACTGGCTCATGATTCACCAACCGGAATCAGGCCTTTATAATCTGGGTACAGGTAAAGCGAGGTCATTTGAAGACCTGGTGAAGGCGACTTTTGCCGGACTGGACAAGAAACCTTCCATTCAGTTTATTGATATGCCGGAAGATATCCGCGAGAAGTATCAATACTTTACCGAAGCGAAAATGCAAAAGCTCAGAAATGCCGGATACAATGAAGAATTTTATTCGCTCGAAGCCGGTATTGATGAGTATGTGAGGAATTACCTTCTTGCAAAAAAATATTGCTGATGAGCAAAAAAATAGCCATTATCGGCGGCGGTAATCTTGGAACGGCCATCGCGGAAGGTCTGATTCAGAGCGGATTTGTACAGCCCAAGCATATCATCGTCACAAAAAGAAACGTGGCAACCCTGATGCATCTCGAACGCAAAGGCGTATTGGTATCTGATGACAACAACGAAGCTGTGCGGCATGCCGATATCATCATCCTCGCCGTGAAGCCTTTCCAGGTGGATGAGGTACTTGCAAAACTAAAAGCTGACATTGATCCCAAAAAGCACTTGCTCGTGTCTGTTATAACAGGTGTTTCGATTGATCACATCATCGGCGCATCCGGCCAACCGGTTCCTGTTATCAGGGCAATGCCAAACACTGCCATTGCTATCCAGGAGAGTATGACATGCCTGAGTTTCAGGGATGTTCAGAAAGATGATCTTGAATATGTACAGGAACTTTTTAATCAGCTCGGAAAAGTGGCCGTTATCGAAGAAAAATTGATGGATGCTGCCACCGTCCTCGGTGCATGCGGTACTGCATATGCCATGCGCTATATGCGTGCAAATATCCAGGGAGGAATCGAGATAGGTTTTGATGCAGTAACCGCTACGCTGATTGCGGCTCAAACAGTAAAAGGTGCGGCTGATCTGCTGTTAAAAAGAGGCACACACCCCGAGCAGGAAATCGACAAGGTTACTACACCAAAAGGATGTACCATAGCAGGGCTGAATGAGATGGAACACCAGGGTTTCAGCTCCTCTCTCATAAAGGGAATAATGGCCAGTTTTGACAAGATTGTAAAATCCTGAATCTTCCCAACGATCCTCCATTTTACTGCGTATGAAGAGAAGTCAGACACGCAAGAAAACTTTGTATTGTAAAATAAAATCATCTAATTTCGCGTTCCTTACACCCAGATCCCGGCCTGATAAAAAATGAGACTTTTATGAAGAGAAATGTTAGCTTTATAGTATTGGCAATAGAAATCGCGGCAATTGTGGTGCTGCATGCCAATAAAGTAAGCACGCCGGAGACGAAGTTAAACGAGCAAAACAGCCAGGTTTCGAAGATGAAGGCTGCACCGGTTTCAAACAAACAGTATACGCTTCTAAGCATCAAATAATTCTACACACACTAGAAGGAAAGCAATAGGCATCTGGTTCACTCCGGTGCCTATTGTGGTTTTTAGCCAGGCCTGCCCACCACAATGGTTTCAGTTTGAATGTTACCGTTGATATCAAAGAAACGCATTTGATAGATGCCTGGCATGAGTTGCCCTGTATAGATTCTGTGCGTTGCACCGGCACGGAACTGTCCGGAAAAAAGACCCGTATTTCTTCCCATCAGGTCATAGACCGCAATTTTTACAATGTTGATTTTTGATGTAAAATCAATATAACTCACTGCCGGATTGGGGTAAATATGCAAACCCACCGCATTTCTGGCGGATTTCAGATGCACTGTATTGGAGTATGTACCTGAGAAAACGCGGTAATAATTTGACCCGGGAAGGCGGGAGGCGTCGGTAAATAACAGATTTTGTCCGGACACAGCTTGCGCCACACCCAGGGCATGCCAGTCACGACCGTTGCCAGAGCGTTCAATGCTGTATTCAGTCCCGGACTTACCAGTCCACCTAAGCTTGTTTTGTTTATTTTCGGTCCATGCCTCCAGTTTTTGGGATTCAGCCAGCACGATATCGCACCGCGCCAGGATTTCGAAAATTACGTAGTCATTGGCGGCAATGGAAGTGATGATGACACTGTCTACAGGTCCGTTGAAAAATATTCGGATCGCACCCTGGGCCGCAGCGGTATTCGCCGACCCCCCTGCCACGTCAGTTCCGCTGCCGGTGCACCCGTTTACAGCGTCTTTATAGGTGCAGGTAACCGGTGTGCCATTTCTGAAACCGCGGATTCTCTGATCCTCCCAATTGAGAAAATCCCCTCTCAGGTCCATTAACCGGAAGTGTATCTGGAACGAATCAAGCGCCGACTGGAAATCGTAGGTAGTTGAAGAGCCGCGACCACCGCCACGCGCGAGGTCTGCAGTCTGAAAATTATATCCGTTCCATACCGAGGTACCGCCCCAGTATGTTGGTCGACCAGCTGCTATGGTACCGCTGGTTGGTAATGAAGTACTTACAAAGATGGTGTCATAGACAAGTGCGGAGAGCGTATCCCGGAGTGTACCGCCTGCATTTGGCCCATTGATCCAATGTATGCCTCCAGCGCATTGAGCGTCAACCTGCAGGGGCCTGCAAATCAAAAACAGCGAGAGGATAGCATAAAATGCTGAGAATCTCATCGGATTTTCCGGAATTGGATTTTTAACGGTATCAAAATAAGGGTAATTCCTTAGAATGTCAAGTGCCGTGGCCGTCTTATCTCCAACTTTTCCACATCACTCATGTCAAATTTTTTGACACTGCCAGAATCTGTTACCTTTGCATGACCTCTCGGAGCTTCTGCAATTTTTAGTTCTCCTTAGGTCAGTTATAATTGACCGATTCCTGAATCTTTCGATTTTTTTATTGAACAACAACTAACCACTATATGGCTAAGTACATTTTTGTTACTGGTGGAGTAACCTCCTCTTTGGGTAAAGGCATCATTGCTGCCTCGCTGGCGAAACTCCTGCAGGCAAGAGGACTCCGTGTAACTATTCAGAAATTTGATCCTTATATCAATGTAGATCCCGGAACCCTGAATCCTTACGAGCATGGAGAATGCTTTGTTACGGACGACGGGGCAGAAACCGATTTGGATCTCGGGCACTATGAGCGATTTCTGAATATTCCCACATCTCAGGCAAACAATGTTACCACCGGCCGAATCTATCAGACGGTCATCAATAAAGAAAGAGAAGGCGCCTATCTTGGAAAAACGGTCCAGGTGGTGCCCCATATCACGGACGAGATCAAACGCAGAATGATGCTGCTGGGTCAGGACAAAAGATTTGATATTGTGATAACTGAAATCGGTGGCACGGTCGGGGATATCGAAAGCCTTCCGTTTGTAGAAGCTGTCAGACAATTGCAGTGGGAACTGCCCGATGAAGATTCCGTGGTAGTACACCTTACCCTGATCCCTTACCTGAAAGCCGCAAAGGAATTGAAGACCAAGCCAACACAGCACAGCGTCAGAATGCTGAGCCAGGAAGGCGTTCACCCGGACATCATTGCATGCCGCACAGAGGAATCGCTTTCTCCGGAAATAAAAAGAAAAATTGCACTCTTCTGCAATGTAAAGCCCGAAGCGGTTATCGAAGCAGCGGATGCTTCTACCATTTACGAAGTTCCGCTCGCCATGATGAGAGAGAAACTTGATGTGATCTGTTTGCGGAAAATGCATATCACCAATTACAATGAGCCCGATCTCAGCAAGTGGAAAGAGTTTCTCGATAAACTGAAATATCCCAAAAGTAAAGTCACCATTGGCCTGATTGGAAAATACATTGAACTGCAGGATGCTTACAAATCCATTCTTGAAGCATTTGTACATGCCGGCGCAATGAATGAATGCAAGGTGCAGGTAGTTAATGTGCACAGTGAGTTTATTACCGATGAAAATGTGGATGAAAAACTGAGCAGTCTTGACGGCTTGCTGGTAGCACCCGGTTTCGGACATCGCGGAATAGAAGGAAAGATTATTGCGGTCAGGTATGCCCGTGAGCGCGGACTTCCATTTTTTGGAATATGCCTCGGCATGCAGATGTCGGTGATCGAATTTGCACGCAATGTGTTACATATTCCCGACGCGCATTCTACTGAAATGAATCCTGAAACTTCCAATCCGGTGATTGATCTCATGGAAGAACAGAAACAGGTGACTTCAAAAGGAGGCACAATGCGTCTCGGCGCACAGGCCTGCGAGATAAAGCAAGGAACAAGGGCAAGCGAAATATACGGTACATCCATCATCAGTGAGCGCCATCGTCACCGCTGGGAGTTCAACAACGAATACCTGGCGCGTTTTGAAGAAGCCGGGATGATTGCCAGCGGTCGCAACCCGGAAACAGGCCTTGTTGAAATTGTTGAATTACCCGGTCATCCTTTTTTTGTTGGCGTTCAATACCATCCTGAGCTGAAAAGCACGGTGGAGAACCCACACCCGGTATTTGTACACTTTATAAAGGCGGCCAAAGAATTCGCCGACCGCAAAGCATCGGT
>JACMLD010000197.1 GCA_014379785.1 Chitinophagaceae bacterium | reverse complement strand
GTAAACACAACTCCCGCCGCAATACTTTCGCCGGCGCTGCCTGTTGTTTGAATGATATTGTTTTCGAGAATCGTGGTTTTTAAAAACAAACGGCTAAGCGTAATCGCCATTACTGCAATGGGAATGGAAGCGGAAACGGTAAGACCGGCTTTCAATGCAAGATAGACTGTGGCTGCTCCGAAGATGATTCCGAAAATGGCTCCAACGAAAATGGATTTGATCGTGAGCTCGGCCATCTTCGTATCGGGATGCACGAAAGGCTGGAATGTTTTCTCAGACATTGCAGTTGTTTTGAATGAAAAAGAAAGATAGATAGTATCTTTAAATCAATCAAACAATTGTTTATGGCCGTAGCACAACAGGGAAAGATCAAATCGAAATTACCAAGAGCCATACCTTATATTATAGGGAACGAAGCTGCGGAGCGTTTTAGTTTTTATGGAATGCAATCCATTCTTTCTGTTTTTCTTGTTACGCATTTTTATAACCCTGCTGCCAATCCTGCGCTGGTAACGGAGTCCGAAGCCAGGGCCAATGAACTCGTGCATCTTTTTGCATCACTCGCATATTTCACGCCCCTCATCGGCGGCATCATGGCCGACTGGTTTTTTGGAAAGTACAAAGTGATACTCACCGTCTCTATCGTTTATACATTCGGTCACCTGGTCCTCGCCATGTTCAGCGAAAACCTCAACATGTTTACTGTTGGACTGGTAATCGTTGCATGTTGTGCCGGCGCTGTGAAGTCCTGCGTTTCTGCAAACGTGGGTGATCAGTTCGACAAATCAAATGAACACCTGCTTTCAAAAATATACGGCTGGTTTTATTTCACCATCAATACCGGTTCGCTGCTCGCCACTTATATCATACCTATTATATACAGAGATTATGGTCCTGAATGGGCCTTTGGTGTACCAGGCATTCTCATGTTCATTGCCACCGTGGTTTTCTGGCTTGGAAGAAAGAAGTATGTTAAGGTGCCGCCGACAGGAATCAAAAGACAGAATTTCGTGACCATCTCTGCCTTTGCAATACAAAAAGCCTTTAGCCGCAAACCCGGACAGAAAGTATGGGATGCCGTGGCCGAAAAGTTTACTCCACAGTCGATAGACGGTACTAAAGCTGTTTACCGTGTGCTGAAAGTATTTGCTTTCACTCCGATTTTTTGGGCGCTCTGGTACCAGTGTCTTTCAGAATGGGTGCTTCAGGCTACCAAACTGGATCTCACACTATTTGGCGATACAAAACTGGAAGCCTCACAGGTGAGTTTTGTAAACCCACTTTTTCTGGTGACCATGATCCCCGTTTTTACCTATGGGATTTATCCATTCTTCAAAAAAATTGGGATCAATCCCACACCGCTCAGAAAAATCGGTGCCGGTCTGGTCGTAGTCGGAATAGGCTATTCCATTGTAGCGATGCTGGAGTCTCGTCTTGAAAGTGGCGACCAGCCCTCAATATGGTGGCAGATACTTGCTTACTGGATGCTCTCCGCCTCAGAAATACTGGTTTCCATTACCTGTCTGGAATACGCGTATACCCAATCTCCGCCATCGATGAAAAGCACCATGAGTGCGCTTTATCTGCTCGGCATTTCACTGGGAAACTATTTTGTATCGCTCGTAAACGGCAATATTGCCAACAAGGGATTTTTCAGCCAGTTTACCGGCTCCGCGTACTATTGGCTCTTTGTAAAAATTCTGGCCGCGTTCATTATTCTTTACCTCCTGGTGTCGAAAAGTATAAAGGAAAAGAGCTATGTGTTGTCGGAATCCGAACCGGGTTAAGTTTTCATGTTGTCTGAGATAAAATTGTTTCATTACTTTTGGGCGTGCCGTTTAAAATTAAACAGCACTGAAAATCCTTCTGATGAAAATTCTATTGTTAGGTTCTGGTGGCAGAGAGCATGCTATTGCCTGGAAGTTGAAGCAAAGCCCTCTCAAGCCGGTCATATTTATTGCTCCCGGCAATGCAGGTACTGCAGAATGCGGGCAAAATGTATCCCTCTCCCTCAGTAATTTTGAAGCCATCAAAGCTTTCTGTGTAAAGGAAGAAATTGAAATGGTTGTTGTGGGTCCCGAAGAGCCCCTGGTAAAGGGCATCGTTGATTTCTTTCGCGATGATGAAGCGCTCAGCCATATTTACATGATTGGTCCTTCGCAATTCGGCGCTCAACTGGAAGGTTCAAAAGCATTTGCAAAAGCATTTATGGGGCGTCATAATATTCCAACTGCGGGTTACCGTGAGTTTGACGCATCCAACTATGAAGAAGGAGTGCATTATCTCAATCATCATTCACTTCCGATCGTGCTGAAAGCCGATGGCCTGGCAGCAGGCAAGGGAGTCATCATTTGTCAGAATCATGTAGAAGCGATTGCAGAATTTGAACTGATGATTCAAAGAAACAAATTTGGCGAGGCTTCAAAGACGGTCGTTGTGGAAGAGTTTCTCGATGGTATTGAACTCAGTGTCTTCGTGATGACAGATGGCAAAAACTATGTGGTGCTGCCTGAGGCGAAAGATTATAAAAGAATAGGAGAAGGCGATAAAGGGCTGAACACCGGCGGCATGGGCGCAGTAAGTCCAGTGCCTTTTGTTGACGACGATTTTCTCGCGCTGGTAGAAGAGCAGATCATTCGTCCAACGATTGAAGGAATTCAAAAAGAAAATATTGAATACAAGGGATTTGTTTTTATCGGTCTGATAAAAGTAAACGAAGAACCCTTCGTGATCGAATACAATTGCAGAATGGGCGACCCCGAGACAGAAGTGGTATTGCCGCGGTTGAAGAATGATCTCATGGAAATTTTTATCGCTACTGCACAGGGCCGGCTGAATGAAATAAAGATTGAGTGCGATGAAAGGTACGCCTGTACTGTGATGGCAGTGAGCGGTGGATATCCCGGTGAGTATGAGAAAGGATTTGAAATCGAGGGCCTGGAAACAGCCAATGACGATGAAAGCATTGTTTTTCATGCTGCCACCCGCAAAGCATATGACACAGTAATAACCAACGGCGGGCGCGTGTTTTGCGTTACTTCTTTTGGTGATTCGGTAGTGGACGCGGTGGCCAAATCAAAGAAAGTCCTCAGCAGAATCAGTTTTGAGAATATGTATTTCAGGGGCGATATCGGCTACGAATTTGCCTAATGATCAAAGCCTGTCTATGAATTATGCTGACTATCTCCGTCTTGACCAGATTCTGCAGTCCCAGCATCCTGAAAGTGATCTGCAGAAAATAGATGCCCACGATGAGATGCTGTTTATTGTCATCCATCAGGCATATGAACTTTGGTTTAAGCAATTAATCTATGAGGTGGAATCGGTGAATGTCATCATGCAGAAGCCTGCACTCAACGACAATTCTCCCGAATTGCAAACCGTTGTTCACCGCCTTTCCCGATGCGGCGTAATTTTGAAAGTACTCGTTCACCAGATTGATATCATGGAGACGATGACGCCGATGGATTTCCTTGATTTCCGCGATCTTCTCAGACCGGCATCCGGATTCCAGAGCGTGCAGTTTAAGTTGCTCGAGGCCAAACTCGGACTGAAATTCGAGCACCGCCATGGTCAGGAGCATTACGTATCCCAGCTCAATGATGCAGAAAGGGGGAGAGTGAAAGAGGGTGAGTCTACCCAGTCATTGCTTCAGCTGGTCAATTCCTGGTTGGAAAGAATGCCTTTTTTTACAAATGATTCAGGATGGGCCGACTGGTCGGTCTACAGAAATGCATATCTCAGCAGTCTTTCCGAGAAGGAATCGGGAAATATCGCGGCTTTTGATGATGTTTTCCTTTCTCAGGAAAAAAATCCGGACCGTTCCCTGTCGCCGGCCGCATGCCGGGCAGCAGTTTTTATCATGCTTTACCGCGGATACCCCATACTTCAGCTGCCTTTTCAATTGCTGAATAATTTGCTGGAAATAGACGAACAACTGAGTACCTGGCGCTACCGCCACATGAATATGGTGCACCGCATGATTGGCAGCAGGGTGGGTACCGGCGGGAGCAGCGGAAAGGAATATCTGAGGGCAGCACTCGACAAACATTATATTTTTCGCGAGGTGGCCGCACTCACCAGTTTTCTGATCGAAAGAAGGCAACTGCCGGCGTTAAACAGTCGTATGGAAAGTCAGTTAGGGTTTGTACATTAAACAAATCTCATTAAATTGGATTATGCGTAACGGGCTCTCCTCTGTTTTATTTATTGTGGTAATTGTGCTCGCTTCATTGAGCGCGCATTCCCAGGATATTTATCGTGCAGGATACCTGGTAAAATCTGCGGGTGATACTTTGCGTGGAGTCATTGACGTTAGATCGCTGCAGAATGCAAATGAAAATGTCAGGCTGAAATCCAGTTTGGAAGCCTCAGAAACTGCGCGTATTCCTTACCGTGAGTGCGAGTCGGCGTTTATTACGGAGGATCAGTCGAGGTATTTATTTGTCAGTGTTACAAGGGATCTCACTTTTATAGATCCCATTGAATTAAGCATACAACTGCAGGATAGTCTGTCTACTGAAAAGGTGCCGCTGCGGGTCCTTCACCAGGGTAAGAAACTTACTCTTTTTCATTTGTATGATCGCCGCGACCACTTTTTTGTGGATGATCGTCTTGGCGTGCAGGAATTATTACAGCGCTACAGGTATCTCACCGAATGGCAGAAAAGACAGTACGTTACAAGGCCTTCCCCGCTGTTTCAGATTGTACAGGTTTACCTCGATCAGATGAAGCAGTTTTACGATTTTGACGACAACCCGCGTCAAAATCGGATACTTCAGACCACCCTCTACAATGAGCGCTCCATGCTCCGCCTTTTCCGGTCAATCGACTAATATGTTTCAATTTGCCCCGGCAGGAATACTAAAACTTAGTTAAACCCGTTTCTTAGGGAGGCTCCGGCCGGCTCCGTAGGATTGTAGAAAAATATTGAGGGACAAGGATTTGCCTTTGTTTATTCGAATAATTTCCTCCAATTTTGCAGGCATTACATCCTATTCAAAAATCTGACAAGAAAACATGGGACTTTTCAATTTTTTCACCCAGGAGATCGCCATAGACCTCGGCACCGCCAATACCCTTATAATTCATAACGATGAGGTGGTGGTTAACGAGCCTTCGATAGTTGCGCTGAACAGAAACAATCCGAAAGAAGTGCTCGCTGTGGGTAAGAAGGCCCTGATGATGCACGAGAAAACCCATGAAAGTATCAGAACGGTCCGACCGTTAAAAGACGGGGTTATTGCCGATTTTAACGCTGCCGAACTAATGATTAGAGAGATGATCAAGATGATCTACCCCAAAAAGCCACTTTTTCCACCCAGCTGGAGAATGATGATTTGTATCCCCTCTTCAATAACGGAAGTTGAGAAACGTGCCGTACGCGACAGCGCCGAGCAGGCAGGGGCCAAAGAAGTTTACCTTATTCACGAGCCCATGGCGGCTGCACTCGGTATCGGTATCGATGTGGAAGAGCCGGTGGGTAATATGATCATTGATATTGGTGGTGGTACCACGGGTATTACCGTTATCGCCCTTGCAGGGATTGTCTGCGACCAGTCAATCCGTATTGCAGGAGATGAGTTTACTGCCGATATCATGGAGGCACTCCGCAGATATCATAGCCTTTTGATAGGTGAGCGTACTGCTGAACAGATCAAGATCAATGTGGGCGCCGCTATGAAAGACCTCGACAATCCACCCGATGACCTTCCCGTAAATGGCCGCGACCTGGTAACAGGTATCCCAAAACAGATCATGGTGAGCTACCAGGAAATTGCAGAAGCACTCGACAAGAGCATTTTTAAAATTGAAGAAGCCATC
>JACMLD010000196.1 GCA_014379785.1 Chitinophagaceae bacterium | reverse complement strand
TCCATTTTCAATTTGCCTTTGTCACCCAGCAGCTGGTCAACTTTTTCGAAATGCGGAATCGCTTCGTCGAACTTCACCATCGCTGCTTTCCGAAGGTCATCTTTCTTTTTCAGCTCCTCGGGTTTCAGCTTGCCACCTGCCGGCGGACGGATGGCTTTCATATCGTTGTTGATATCAACCCCGCGGTTGTATGCTATCTGTCCAAGTACCAGGTAAGCATTTGTATAATCATTCTTCATTTCAATCACTTTCTTCATATTCGTCTCAGACTTCGCAATCATTTCAACCGAATTGGCCGGACGTTGTGAAACCTCTGTTGCATAACCTGCGGTGTACAATTCAACCGCATAATTATAAAGAACGGCGAAATCGGTTGGATTTTCAGCAACCACCTGCTCGTATTTTGTAAACAATGCATTCTTGTCGGTGCCTTCGCGGAGATTGTCGAGTTCATAGACATTCCAGAATGGATCCTTTGGATAAACTTCTTTGCCCAGCGACAGATATTTTTTCATATTCGCATCATCCTTCTTTCTTGCATGATAATCCGTAAGCCATTTGTAGATCTCGACCATGCCTTCGCCCTGTACCTTAGCGTCTGCGAGTCTGCCGTAATACATTGCAGCCTCATCGGGCTTTCCGCCTTTTTCAGCAGAAATACCGGTATAAAGGATAACGGTAGTATCAAGTTTGATATTTGTCCAGTTTTTGCTGGCCATATACTCACTCACTGCAAGGCAATTTTTAAAATTTACATGTGCCTCCGGAAACTTATTCTGGTTGAACTCAGCAGCACCTACTTTATAATAGCCCTGGTACACATCCATGATCGGTTTGTAATTGTCGATCATGAGTGACACAATCTTGTCATCCAGTTCTACATATTTCTTCAGTGATTCAAAAGCCGTCCATCTTGCATCGGGCACCGTGGCGGCAATGACGCTGTCATTGGCAATGGCGGCATACGTTTTCCCTTTTACATAAAAACCTTCAGCGGCCTTTGCATTTTTTGCATCTGCCGTAAAGTTGTCGATTTCAGTTTTCGCTTCTTTGAGCTTGTTGGCTTTCAGAAGTTCCTTGGCCTTATCTACTTTCTGTGCGAAGAGTCCGAGTCCTGCGACAGCAAGCAATGTAGTTAGAAGGACTTTTTTCATTGTTCTGATTTTTATAAAAATTAAACTGTTTCCGGATTATTTTCCCCGTTATCAGATGGTTCATCTGCTCCAGGCGTTGTATCGGTGCCGTCATTTAACAATTCTGTTCCATCCACGTCTGTTGCTAATTCCGCCTCGGGCGCAACCACAATCTCGTCGAGTGTTGTAATGGCCGCTATCTCATCATTGTCCGCAATTTTTATGAGCTTTACACCCTGTGTGGCACGTCCCAGTTCGCTGATTCCGCCCACCGGCATCCTTATTGTTACGCCGCTTTTGCAGGTGATCATCAGGTCCTCTTTTTCGTGCACGTCTAATATTCCAACGAGAGGACCCGTCTTATCGGTTACATTGATTGTCTTCACGCCTTTGCCGCCGCGGTTGGTTATTCTGTACTCTTCTACCTGTGTTCTTTTTCCGTAGCCTTTTTCACTGACAACCAGTACAGTCCGGGTGTTATCGCCCTTATTTACACAAATCATACCAATGACCTCATCATCCTTATCATCCACTTCTATGCCAGCCACTCCGATTGCGCCACGGCCAGTTGGTCTCACTTTCTGTTCGGGAAACCTGATTGCCCGGCCGCTTTTCACTGCCATCATGATCTCGGTATTGCCATCCGTCAGTTTTGCCTCCAGGAGTTCGTCACCTTCAAGAATGGTGATGGCGTTGACGCCGGTGAGACGCGGACGGCTGAAATCCTGCAGATCGGTTTTCTTGATAATCCCTTTTTTTGTGCAAAGCACGATGCCGTGACTGTTGACAAATTCTTCGTTCTTCAGATCCTTTACATCGATAATCGCACGCACTTTGTCATCCGGTGGTATCTGGATAAGATTCTGAATGGCCCGGCCCTTGCTGGTTTTTTCACCTTCCGGGATTTCGTACACATTCAGCCAGTAGCATCGACCTTTCTCCGTGAAGAAAAGCATGGTATGGTGACTGGAAGCAACAAAAAGATGCTCGATATAATCTTCTTCTCTTGTTCGTCCGCCAATAACACCTCTTCCGCCGCGACGCTGTGCGCGGTATTCAGTGGCCGAAGTGCGCTTGATATAGCCCAGGTGAGAAATCGTAATCACCACATCCTCTTCTTTGATCAGGTCCTTGATGCGAACTTCATTGTCGAGATAAGTTATCTCTGTTTTTCTTGCATCTCCAAATTTGTCTTTTACTTCAAGCAATTCGGTTTTTATGAGTTCATACCGCATGCCCTCATCAGAAAGCAATGCTTTCAATGATGAAATCAATCTCTGCAATTCATCGTATTCCTCGCGGATCTTGTCGCGCTCCATTCCGGTAAGACGCTGAAGTCTCAGTTCAAGTATTGCCTTTGCCTGAATCTCATCCAGTCCCCATCCGGCACCTACCAGGTTTTCTTTTGCCAATTCCGGCGTCTGGGAAGCACGGATCAGCGCAATGACTTCGTCGAGATGATCCAGCGCAATCAGGTATCCCTGGAGGATATGTGCTTTTTTCTCTGCTTCACGCAGCTCGTATTGTGCTCTTCTGATGATCACTTCCATGCGGAAATCAACAAACTCGCTGATCATGTCTTTTACATTCAGCGTGCGCGGCCTTCCTTTTACCAGCGCCACATTGTTGATACCATATGAAGTCTGAAGCTCGGTGTATTTGTATAGTTTGTGGAGGATCACATTTGCATCGCCGTCTCTTTTGAGGTCGATAACAAGACGCGTTCCTTCTTTCTGATTCGATTCATTGTTGACGTGTGCAACACCCTCAATGGCTTTTTCATTGACCAGCTGTCCGATCCTATCACAAAGTGCATCGCGGTTAACCTGGTATGGTACCTCGGTGATGACTATCTGTTCGCGACCGCTTGCCTTGGTATCGATATGCACTTTGCCACGGAGTACAACGCGGCCACGTCCGAAATGCATGCCGCTTCTCACCCCTTCCATACCATAAATAATTCCGCCGGTTGGAAAATCCGGGGCTTTGATAATGGCGCAAAGTTCATCTATCGTAATCTCACGGTTATCTATAAACGAAATGCATCCATCAATTACTTCGCTCAGGTTATGCGGCATCATATTCGTTGCCATACCTACAGCAATACCGCTCGAACCATTGATCAGCAATTGTGGAATCCTTGTTGGAAGTACAACAGGCTCTTTTTCTGAATCGTCAAAATTGGGTTGGAAGTCAACTGTGTCCTTTTCAATATCATCGAGCATGTACTCGGTCATTTTGCCAAGGCGCACCTCGGTATATCGCATGGCAGCCGGACCGTCTCCATCCTGGTTGCCAAAGTTACCCTGTCCATCGATCAGGGTGTACCTCATACTCCAGTCCTGCGCCATTCTCACCATCGCATCGTAAACCGATGAATCGCCGTGGGGATGATACTTACCCAGCACCTCACCCACAATACGGGCGGATTTTTTGTAAGGCTTGTTGAAGTGAATGCCGAGATCATTCATGGCATGGAGAATCCTGCGGTGTACAGGCTTTAAGCCATCTCTCACATCGGGCAATGCCCTGCCGACAATAACGCTCATCGAATAATCGATATAAGCCGTTTTCATCTGCTCCTCGATATTTACCAGTATGATTCTATTGTTGTCCTGTGTCTCCGGTGGTATAGTGTTTTCGTCCATATTTTTGCAGGTCGTATTTATTTGAAACAGCCTCTGAGTCAAGGGATTTGAGGCAATTTTGCCATAAGGTTGAAAGGCCTGCAAATCTACCGGATTTAGGACGATTACCAGCCAAATAGAAAGGCTTTTTTTCTAACTTTTCATTCACCTTTTTTGACGTAATTTCACTTTGTTGTATCTTAGTAAGTTCTACCCCTTTTATTCCCAACCCTTTAAAACAGACACCAAAAACTGCCTGAATTTTTCAGTCAATAATACCTGTGCTGTTATGAGCCTCTATCGATTATTGCGGGACAACAAAGAGTCCGGTCCGTTTACAGGAGAAGAACTCCTTTCTTCCGGTTTTAAACCATATGATCTTCTCTGGGTTGAAGGGAAAAGCGCGGGATGGCGTTACCCTGGCGAGATTGCAGAGTTTAAGGAACATGTGCCACTGACCGAAGAGCAGCCTTTCGATCGTTTTTACCGCAAACCTTCAGAGGAAAATCTCGTCGAGCTTTCCAAAGAACCAAAAAAGCCGCTCACCAATGCCGGCCAGGGAAGGCATATACATGTAACACTTCCGTCCGGAAATTCGGTCAACGTAACAACCATAGTCAAAAAGAAAGAAGTTCAGGAAACAGCTACCAGTTTTTCAGAAATCATTGGTCGCGATGCGAGTCCCGAATCACTGCACAGCCCCGCTCCCGTCGCAAAAACTGTTGGCGGATTCAGCTGGACGATCATCGCCGGACTTTTCACAGGCATCGCAGCACTGGTTGGTTTGGGAATCATGATCGGTCTCAGCATCAACCGGCAAAAAAATGATCTTGCATTTAACCAGGCAATGTCTTTGAAAAGTGCCAGGACAGAAAAGAAAGTCAATGCATCACCGGTCATTCCAGAACCCATACAGACCCAGGAAACTGCACCCGCTGTCTCCACTCCCGTTGAACAGAAACCAGTGGAAAAACCTATGGTAAAAAATGCGGTGGTGAAACAGAAGGCGAATTCATCACCGGTCACCGGCTCAGAAATCATACTGCCGGAATCGGAATTTGCAAGGGCCATGCAGGTTGTTGCCATTCCTTATAAAGTGGGACCTTTCGGAGGATTAACCGAAGTGTCATGCACCATTCAAAATACATCTGACAATGTTTTGAAGTCGGTTGACATAGAACTCTCCTATTACCTCGCCAACGATAAAGTTTTCAAAACTGAAACACTGCGCTTCGAAGATATTCGTCCTTCGGAAAAAGCAACGCTTCGCGCTCCGAAAAGCACAAGGGGCACAAAAATAAAAAGCAAAATCATTGCTGTCAGATATCCTGGTAACAGAGGCTGACAAACTTCACTTATCCACAAAAACTTAAAGTGGCACAGTAGTTGAAAATCCTACGGCGATTATTTCCGTAGCCTTCCTTATACAGCGGTTTGTTTGCCGCGTCGTTCATTTTTCTAACAGTAGAATGATCTGACCTTAACATTTCACCCGTCTTCCTAGACGGGTGCTTTTTCTAAAATCCAGTAACTTGCCCGACATTTGTTTCTGAAATGACAAAAACTATTCTTCTGATTGGCGCCGGTAAGTCGGCCACCGTTTTGATAAATTATCTTGAGGAACAGGCATCGCAAAATGACTGGCAGCTGGTCATTGCAGACTATAACCCGTTGCTGGCAGCTTCCAAGATCACAAAACCTTCATATGCAAAAGCAGTTGCCCTTGATGTGGCAAATGGTGCTGAGAGAACAAAACTGATTGCAGCGGCCGACATTGTCATTTCACTCCTCCCTCCCGTCTTGCATTTTATCATCGCCAAAGACTGCATCCAATACAGAAAAAATCTGCTGACCGCTTCTTATGTAGACGACAATATGAGAAGCCTGGAAAATGAAATTGAAAAAGAGGGATTGCTGTTTTTATGCGAGATGGGCCTGGACCCCGGCATCGATCACATGAGTGCCATGAAGCTGCTCAATCATATCCGCAGCGAGGGTGGCCATGTGAGTTCTTTCCGTTCGCATTGCGGCGGTCTGGTAGCACCGGAAAGTGACGACAATCCATGGCGCTATAAGATCAGCTGGAATCCAAGAAACGTTGTCTTTGCCGGAAAAGCCGGCGCTACCTTTCGCGAAAATGGAGCAATGCGGATGGTTGAATACAAAGAATTGTTTGACGCCAACCGTGTCGTCAACCTTCCCGAACTGGGTTACCTGGCATGGTATCCAAACCGCGACTCTTTATCCTACACTTCTATATACGGGCTGACGGATGCTGAGACATTTGTCCGCACCACCCTTCGGTTTCCAGAGTTTTGTTTTGGCTGGAAACATATCATTGATCTGAAACTAACGGACGAAACCCCGGCTTACAATACAGCCGGAATGTCGCTCCGCGAATTTTTTCGTCTCCATTTCGAAAAGCACGGATTTTCCGAC
>JACMLD010000025.1 GCA_014379785.1 Chitinophagaceae bacterium | reverse complement strand
ATGTTGTTGATGCACGAACAGATGAAGCAGGCCGGTTTGCAAATTTCCGTTCGTACCTTGTGATCCAAATCTGATCTATGTCCACCCTTGCCCATCCCGAATTGATAAGGCTTTTACAAAAAGCATACTCCGCAGAGAAGGCTGCATCTTATGCTTACCAGGGGCATGCGGCTTCTGTAAAAAACAAGGAAGAAAAAATTGCCATCCGACAGATTGAAGAAGATGAATGGAATCATCGTAAAGAGGTGCTGCACATCATGAATCACTATGGTATTCCGGTTTCGAAATGGTATGAATTCAGATTTGCAGTCATAGGAAAAACCATCTCCGCCAGTTGTTATGTGATTGGCTGGTTTATGCCATTTTTCTTTGCCGGAAAACTTGAGAGTGGTAATGTCTGCGAATATTTCAGAATGAAACAGTTTTTCAATCAGATAGGTATTAGGAACTGGGATTCCATCCTATACGAAATGGGCATGAAAGAAAAAGAGCACGAAATTTACTTCCGCGACAAGATCAAAAAAGCAGGGTGCTGCCATATTTTGAAAAGCTTTTCAACTGGGGACTGAATAAGTCTGCAAATAACATCGATCTGGAGAAAAAATATCCGGTGGAAGAATCAGATATTTATTGCAGGAAGTGATGCTTAGTTGTAAACTCCATCCCGCAAAATAAGCATGCCCATCTTTCCCGAATAGCCGCCCTTTTCGTCCGCGATGGGATATGACAGCCTTTGCCCGTTTTCCATCAACTGTATTGGCGGGACGGTCTTTCCTTTTGATTTCTGAGTATCAAACTCGATGAACAAATTTGCTTTTTCGCCGGGGAATATTTCGGCGTTCACCAGTTCATTTTTCACGATCGTATAAGCCCAAAGCTCCTGCCAGGCCAGCGAGGAAGAACCCTGACCAAAACCGTGACACAGATACAATGTTTTATTACCCGTTTTTACAGAATAGATTTTGTCGTAATGCATGAGTGTATTGCCAACATTGTCGTCTGTTGAGTCTACAATCACCCGCGACTTTACCTGTCCGCTCGCCGTTCGGTGAATAGCCATGGTGGTAAAATCAACCATGGTACCTCCGAGTTTTGTATCCCAGGATGCGATGCAGAGTTTGTTGTCCGTGGAATGCGCAAGGTAAAGTCCCTTGTATCTGAATGAATCCTTGCCCCTGATGAGTTCCACCCGAAATCTTTCGAGGGTCTCTTTCAGCTTTTCATTTTCCGCCTCCAGCTGATCATATTGCATGTTGGCGGAATTCTCGATCACCCCGAAATGTTTTGCAATCAGTCGCCCCATTTCTGCCCTCCTTTCCTTTGCTGTTTGTTGAGATATTGCGGGACTACCTGCAACAAAAGTTCCGATCAGAATAAAAAATACCAATACTTTCCCCTTCATAGTTGAATGTAAAAACAAAAACCGTCAATCCAAATGGAACTGACGGTTTTTTTATGAAAAATAAAATTGATTATGGTTTATCCCACCAGACTCTTGCATTCAAACCATCGGAACCACCGTATGGAAACGCTGCTACGGCTGCATTGTAGTTGTTTGTATTGTTTGCGCGCTCCTGAACCGGGTAGGCTTCCCTTCTCGGTATCTGATTGCCGTTTGCTCCCGGAGCAGCGGTCAGTACAGGAAATCCGGTCCTTCTCCACTCTGCCCATGCTTCATAGCCATTCAAAAATAAATGCACCCAGCGCTGCTCGGCGATCTGTTTGATAGCAGTGGCCGGGTTGT
>JACMLD010000195.1 GCA_014379785.1 Chitinophagaceae bacterium | reverse complement strand
GCCAACGGCAGCCGGGCATGTGCGGGTTGCCATGATCCAAAAAAAGGTTTTGCCGATGGTTTGCCGAGGGCATTGGAGACGGATGGCCACAGCAGCCTGGCCAGAAACACGCCGACGCTCTGGAACGCAGCGCTTCAGAGAAAGCAATTCGCCGACAGTCGCCAGCCGTCACTTCATCACCTGGTACTGGAAGTACTGGGGAATAGCCGCGAAATGAATACAAGCGCTGACAGTGCCGTTGCCAGAATAATAGACAAACCGGAGTATATCTTATTGTACAGAGATGCTTTCCCGGAAAACACCGGTACCATGAAGACAAAGGATCTCGTGAGCTCCATGGCCATGTTTGTGCATACACTCATCAGCTACAACTCAAGATTCGACCAGTACATGCGAGGCAAGAACAATGCGCTCAGCAAACAGGAGTTGAGAGGCTTTAACCTTTTTATGGGTAAGGGTAAATGCGCGACCTGTCACTTTATACCTTTTACAAATGGGTCCAAACCGCCGAACTGGTATTACCAGGATTCAGAGGTAATCGGAGTACCCGCTACTGCTGATACAGTCAATGCAACAATTGACCCTGATCCTGGACGTTATGCCAATATTCAAAAAGATTTTCTAAGGCATTCTTTCAAAACTCCTTCCCTTCGCAATATCTCACTCACTGGACCCTATATGCACAATGGCGTGTTTGAAACACTTGAACAGGTGATCGATTTCTATGACCGTGGCGGAGGTGCCGGCCTGGGCATCGATTTGCCAAATCAGTCACTGCCACCGGAAAAACTGGGTTTGTCAAAGGCTGAAAAGCAGCAACTGCTTGCCTTTCTCAGTTCGCTCAACGACGAAAATTAAGGTCAACCATTTGGAGCGGGGCACGTAACTTTGAGCATAAGAAAGCAGTATATGCAACCAACACCTTCACCACTACATACAAGACCAATCATCGGGATTACCTGCGGAGACCTGAACGGAATCGGCATTGAACTCATCATAAAAGGATTGTCTGATCAGAGATTACTGGACCTTTGTACTCCGATTGTATTTGCGTCGAACAAGGTGATAAATTTCTATCGCAAGAGCATACCTGAAAGCACTTTTAATTATCAGAGCACCAAGGAACTCAACAGGATTAGTCCAAAGCAGGTCAATATCTACAATTGCTGGGAAGATGACGTTGCTATCAATCCGGGTGTTCTGAATGAAATTGGTGGTTCATATGCAGTAAAATCTCTGGTAGTGGGTGCCACCGCGCTGAAAGAAAAAAAGATTCACGCCCTGGTCACCGCACCCATTCATAAAAAGAATACACAGTCTGCAGAATTTGATTTTACCGGACATACACCCTATCTCAAAAATGTTTTTGGTGCAAAGGATGTGCTGATGTTTATGGTCGCGGACAATATGCGTGTGGGTCTCGTGACTGAACATGTGCCGGTTGGCGAAGTGGCAAAGTTCATCACCCGCGAAGCCATTGTTTCCAAGCTGAACATCATGAAAGAAAGTCTGCAACGCGATTTTGGAGTAGACAAACCTAGAATTGCAGTGCTTGGACTCAATCCACATGCAGGTGATGAAGGACTGATAGGAAAAGAAGAAGAAGAAATAATCAAGCCCGCCATAAAGGATTTCAAACAGTCCGCTTCAAACGTTGTTGTATTTGGCCCTTACAGCGCAGATGCATTTTTTGCGAGGGGTCATCATGAAAAATTTGACGGTGTGCTGGCCATGTACCATGATCAGGGCCTTATTCCGTTTAAGTCACTGGCGTTTGGAGAAGGAGTAAATTTTTCTGCCGGTCTGAACGGCGTCCGCACTTCTCCCGACCACGGCACTGCTTTCGATATCGCGGGAAAGAACAAGGCCGACGAGGGATCATTCATCGCATCGATATTCAAAGCGGTTGATATCATCTCCGCCCGCGCTGAGTATGATAACAACCGAAAAAACCCACTCAAGAAGATGGGAGATCAACTGCTTGCAGGTGCAGTCGATGAAAAAATCGAAGAATAATTATTTGAATACCGCATCAGCGATTCCCTTATTGATTTTGTACGTCCTGTAGACGATTTCTATTTTGCCTTTTTTGTCTTTTGCAGTTTCAGCGGTTTTCTTCTTCGCAGAGCCATCGTCGTAGTCGAAGGTCACGCCTTTCGGGAGTTTGTATTCCTGGGTATTGAAAGAGAATACGACACGATCAGGAAGGGCATTAGCGGCATATCTCCCATAACTCATTTCCAGTTCATTTGTTCCGTTGTCGCGGGTAGTGGTACGCGCACGGACAACCAGCATTGATTCGACATCTATATACAGTGTAGAAAGAACCACGTCTGTTGTTTCATCTGTTGGGAGCAGCTTGATCACGGCTACTTCTTTTCCGTTGATCTTCTCTTTTCCGCCGTCAATTATCTGGTATTTTCCGGAAACCAGATTATTGAGACTGAGGCTTACTGAGCCTTTCGGCACAAGCGAGATACCCTGTTCGTTTTTTATCTTCAGCTTATTCGGCCTTTTGAAAAAGACGGTGACGGTTGCATTGGCCGTTTTTAGAAAGCTGATATTTGTCTTCATCTCGCCAACTGCTTCATAGTCATTTACTGTCTCAAGTTTGGCGCGAACCTTATTTAGTATGGTTTCCACATCCTGTGCCGCGGCGTTCATCAGCGATGAAAGCAGGCAGGCAAATAGTATGGCGAGAAATTTTGTTTTGTTTTTCATCAGGTAAGAATGTCTTTTTTTCTGAATACCAAAATGGCAGTGCCAAGGAAAAGTCCGATGTACGCCAGCAGGATGGCAAGGCTTCTCATGATGGCGGGCAGGTTTTGAATGGTGCCACGGATGCTGGTGCCATCCTCGTCGGTTTTAAGATAGAAAAATGCTTTCCATGCCAGCATATGAGAGGTGAAAAGGTATGGTTTTACGGTGCGGTCGTACATGGGGATCTGCATCTCAGAAAGAATGGTAAAAACGATTACAATGCTGATGGTAGAGACAATCGGACCGATCGAATTTTCCGCAAAAACAGAAAGAAGAAATGCCAGCGCTGCAACGGTCGTCAGTGCCACGGTTGCATAGCCGAATGCTGCAAAATACCGCCACACCACGTCGTTTCTCTGTATCACTTCCACAACGTCGTTTCTGGCGACGATCATATCATTTGTCCCGAATATTAAAACGCTGAGCAGTAAAGACAAAAAAGCCATCCATGCCAGCAGCATGGCGGTATACACAGTTGTTGCAAGAAACTTTGCGAGCATCAGCTGGGTTCGGCTGACTGGTTTGGTAACAAGTAAGCGGAGCGTTCCCATATTTGCTTCGCCGGCCACTGCGTCACCCGCCACGAGTGCAATCAATAAGGGAATATGGATCAGCAGAAGGTTAAGGATGACGAAACAGATAAAATAACCATTGAGAATCTTGTCGAATGGAATTTCGAGTGATTCCTGGAGGCTGCCCAGGATAAACTCAACATATGATCTTCCGTCAAATTTCAGTGCCACCTGCACAATAAGTACCATTGCAGCGATTGCCCCGAAACTGATATATGTCCGGGGTTTACGGAATATTTTAAAGAGTTCAATTTTTAAAAGTTGCCACATGCTGTTTGTTGCCAGTTAAGGATAAAAAATAGTCTTCGAGGGAAGTTTTTGGTTGTAGCGACAATACTTCGAGGTTCATGTTTATCAGTTCGCGGTTCAGTCGCGGTACCT
>JACMLD010000194.1 GCA_014379785.1 Chitinophagaceae bacterium | reverse complement strand
ATCAGGAAATTTTTCTTTAACAAATTGCCTGTAACCTCTGGCAAAGTTTTGGTGTCAGATACTGTGAAAAGAATGCAGTATGACAACTAAAAACAATTATATGCAAAACAAACACAAGCTCATCCTGGGTGGCCTGTTTGGTCTGCTGTTTATCATCAGCCTGATTTGATTTTGAGATCAGCTGTTCAGCAGACGGGTGAGTGTGGATATTTCTTCACCTGAGTTGAATGCATGAAGTACGATTCTCAGTCGCTCTTCCCCTTTTGGGACAGTCGGATATAGTATAGGTCTTATATCAAGATTATTTTTCTGCAATATTTCTGCCTTTTTTTTCACTTCTTCGTTTCCTGGAATGATCACTGCCTGTATGGGACTTTGTGAGTCGATGGTTCTGAGCCGGGTTGTTTCCGAGCGGAACTGCCTGGTGAGATTGACCAGTTGCTTACGTTCCGTTTCCATCGTTGGAAATACATGGTAGGTTGATTTCACTTCTGCTACGGCGGATGGGGGCATGGCGGTGGTGTATATAAATGGGCGGGAAAAATTGATGAGGTACTGTCGAAGTTTTTCTGAACCAAGTATGGCGGCGCCGTGGCATCCCAGGGCTTTGCCGAATGTATGTATTCTGGCAAAGCAATCATTTTCGAGCTGATGTTTTTGAATGAGGCCGGCGCCTTTTGGTCCCACGAGGCCGGTGGCATGGGCTTCGTCAACCACCAGGTTTGCTTTGTAGGTTTTGCAAAGCGCGGCGATTTGTGGCAGGGGTGCTTCATCCCCGTCCATGGAAAAGATCGATTCTGTTATTACAAAAATATTTCCCGTTGCGTGCTGTAGTTTTTTTTCGAGATCCCCGAGGTCGTTGTGCAAGAAAGAGTGGGCTGTGGCAAAGCTTAACCTGATGCCGTCGCGCAGCGAGGCGTGGGATAGGTAGTCGTACAGTATGGTATCGTTTTTCTGGGGAACGGAGCTCATGATACCGATATTGGCGTCGTAACCGGAGTTGAAGATCAGTGCTGCTGATGCGTTGTGAAATTTTGCGATGAGCGATTCTGTTTCTTCAATCAGGGGGTAGTTTCCGGAGAGGAGGCGGGAACCTGTAGACCCTGTTTTTAACGGGGAGTGCTGGTGTATGGAGAGTTTGGTTTGTGTTGCGATTCCGAGGTAGTCGTTTGAGCAGAAGTCTATTTGTCCCGACGGGTTTTTCAACACCCTCAAAGCGTTTTTTTCCCTTCTTTCCCCCAGTTTTTTATCAAGAAATTCATCCATCATACCAACAAAGAACGTAAAGATTCATCATACATTTGCTCAGGCGGGACAACAAATGGAATTATCACAGGACACGAAAAACATATTGGGATTGCAGTTGCCGACGGATCCTCGTTGGGTTGATCTGGCGGGCATATCACTCGAAGCGATTCTTACGGACCATGCATATTGCGAGCAGAAGGCGGCCACCACCTGCATCTCTCTGATACAGCGTTACGCAGAGCGTGAGGAGCTGGTGAAGGCGCTGGCGCCTATCGTTACAGAGGAGTGGGGACATTTCAGGCTGGTCTTGCAGGAGCTGCACAAAAGGAAATTGAAACTGGGGAGGCAGCGAAAAGATGAGTACGTAAACAAGCTGATTGAATTTCAGAGAAAAGGTGGTGCGGTGGAAGACAGGTTTTTGGATCAGCTGTTGACCATGGCGCTGATCGAAGCAAGAAGTTGTGAAAGATTTAAAAGACTCAGTGAAGGATTGAACGATGAATACCTGCGGAATTTTTACCGGCGGTTTATGGAAAGTGAAGCGGGACACTACACACTTTTTATTGAACTGGCAGAAACATATTTGCCGAAGGAAACGGTAAGACTTCGCTGGGCAGAATGGCTGAATTATGAAACAGGTATCATGAAAGATATTGAGGTAAGAGGTGATCGCATACACTGAAAATTTCTTATCTTATGATTCTAAATTTTGCCAAATGAAAAAGGTAGCAGACATACTCCACCGGAAAGGCTCGGATATAATATATGTAAGTCCGGAAACGCCCGTTATAGATGCGCTCAAATTAATGTCGGAGAAAAATATTGGTTCTGTCCTCGTCATGAAAAATGGTGCATACAGCGGTCTGCTTACCGAAAGAGACTACGCCAGAAAGGTCATACTGATGGGTAAATCTTCCAATGCCACAACGGTGCAGGATATCATGTCGATCGGTCTGCCCAGGATCACACCGGACAATTCCGTAGAAGTTTGCATGCACCTGATGAGCGAAAACAATATCCGCTATCTGCCGGTATTTGAAAGCGACAGCATCTGCGGCATCATATCAATCAATGATGTGGTCCGCGAAACCATACTCTCACAGGAAGAGACCATCGCGCAGTTGAAAGACTATCTCCACGCGAGTATGTAACTATTGATTGATATCGGCTTTTTCCTTCACCGGCGTGAGGTCCTCCAGAGCAACCGTCATCGGCAGCATCCCTATTTTTACAACCGCCTTCTTGCCCCGGATTTCTATTACCTCGCCCACCTGGTGATTTTTTTTCATCAGTACCTTTGTGCCCGGTAAAATGGGACCGCCTGCTTCTTCAAATTTGCTATTGATCTTTTTCTTTACTTTTTCAGTGGTCTGCTGCTGATTCTGCTTAAACAGCAAAGCCTGCAATTGCTTCATCAGTTCTTTTTTATCGTCCTGACTCTCCGCCTTTCTCCAGTCAAAAACAACCTGCTTAAGCTTTCGCTCCATATCCTTTAAATAAGCGATCCTTTCTTCACTCAGCTTGTTCTGATGACGCAACAGTTCCACCTGCTGATCGTGTTTTTCCTTATCCATCAGGCGCTCCATTTCTTTCCGGAGCTTTTCGTTTTCCTTCATCAGCTTGTTCAGCTCCTTCTTCTCCTTTTCTATGTGCTGCAGATCCTGCTCAGTGCGATTAAGCAATTTGTCGAGCCGGAAATGATCTTCATCCACCAGCTCCCGCGCGCGGGCAATCAGTCTTTTGTCCAGGCCGATTCTTTCTGCAATAGAAAAAGTATATGAACTACCCGGCTTTCCGACGATCAGGCGAAAAAGGGGCATCAGGCTTTTTTCGTCAAACGCCATGGCACCATTGATGATCCCCTGGGTTTTGTTCGCCATTACTTTCAGATTCAGATAATGGGTTGTCACTATACCCATGGCGTGTTTGCGGGCCAGCTCTTCGAGAATCACTTCTGCGAATGCACCACCCAGGTTTGGATCACTTCCGCTGCCAAGCTCATCAATGAAAAACAAGGTTTTGCCATTCGAGTTTTCCATAAAATATTTCATGTTCTTCAGGTGTGAACTATACGTACTCAGGTCAAACTCGAGACTTTGGGTGTCTCCGATATGAATCATCAGCTGCTTGAATATGCCAAACTGCGATGTGGGATGAACCGGCACCAGGAGGCCACTTTGTAACATCAGCTGCAAAAGGCCGACAGTTTTTAAGGTGACGGTTTTACCGCCAGCGTTGGGACCGGAAACAACCAGTATCCTGCTTTTTTCATCAAGCGAAATATTGGTAGGTATCGTTGGTTTTTTGTTCTTCTCGTTATAAAGAAAAAGTAGCGGATGGTAAGCCTGTACAAGATGCACGTGTGCTTTGTCGGCCAGTTGCGGAAACTCGCTGTTCATCTCTACTGCCAGCCTGCCCTTCGCATGAATGAAATCATATTCTCCCATCACATCACTGTAGGCTTTCAGCAAGGGCGCAAAAACGGCCAGCTTTGCAGTAAGATCCCGGAGGATTTTGTACACTTCCCGACTCTCTTCATTTTCGAGTGAAAAAACATCGTTGTTGAGTTCGATGGTTTCTTCCGGCTCAATGAATGCAGTCCGCCTCGTCTCACTTTCGCCGTGAAGAATGCCTTTTACCTGTCTTTTCTGTTCCGCAAAAAGTGCTACCACCCTCCTGCCGTTGAGAAAAGATTCTTCGATATCGGCCACATAACCTGCTTTCGCCAGTCTCGCGAGTACTTTGTCGAACAACCGCCGGAGATCGTTTCTTTTTTTATAGAGACTCATGCGTATCCTGGAAAGGTCCTCACTCGCATTGTCTTTGACCGTTCCGTTCTCATCCAGCACTTCATCGATCATCAGGATGATCGACTTCTCATAATATGTTTCCTCGATCACCTTGGCAAGCGCAGGATAGGCGATCCTTTTTTCATTGTCGAACCAGCGGAAGACCTGCTGGAGACTATAAGCCAGCTTACGGATTTCCAAAAACTGCTCTCCGCTAAGTACTGCCCCGGGAATACCGACGAGTTTCAGCTCCCGCGCAAGATTCAGAATATAGTCGTTTGGAAAATACTGTCCCGATCTGAGCAGGAGCGTAAATTCATGACTCTGCCGCAGCTCAAGATCTATAAATGCTTTTACGGTATGAATCCGGAGATTCTCCGCCTTATTTTTTGCAAACTCTGTCCTGCAGTGACCCGTCAACAGACTCTTCACTTTATCAAACTCAAGCTGCACCAATGCCGATTCGGGAAAAACCTTCAATTAATTTTATTTTTAGAACTGCAAATTTCGTCTTTTTTACTTTCCCTCCACCGCTCTTTGCAGAATTGCGAGATAGTCAGCATATTCTATCACATAGTCAGTTCCCGAAGGAAATGACCGGCTGGCCCTGAAAGCCGTCTTTAGCATGTCCCAACCCATTGCCGCCTGCTCAATACTGTAAAAATGCCGTGCAAAAGCTGGCGACTCCTCCAGGCTTTTCATTCCAATCGAATGCTGGTAGTAAATAAAAGGAAGAAAGACCTTCCTCGGGCTGAAATAGTTGGCTTCGGTGGATAAGAGCCGGAAATAAAGGCTGTAAAATTTTAACATGCCCGCAACCCTTGCCCTCAGCTGGCGATTGGTTTCTTCTTTCAGGGCGGGCTTGCGCCACAAATTGTTAGTGGAATCAAAAAGTGCAGCCTGCGGATGTTCCGGACCAATTTTTTTTATCTGCCAGATCAGGCCGGCGCTGTCGTAACCAAGCTTTAAATATTGCCTGAGATGCAGCCTGCCTTCTTTCATTTCTGCGAACTGTGCAACCAATGGATTGAATGCCCTGCCACCGTCTGATACGCGCAGTTCTCCGCCCGCCGTTATCTCCCATTTGCCGTTTTGCCTGTACATGCTGTCGGTCTGGGAGAACCGGCCATCTGCGTGAAAGCTAACGAGCTTCAGGCCCATTACAGCTGCCAGCGTGTCTTTCAATGCCGCATAATCCTTTCGCTGGAAATTGTCGAAATGGCTGTTGTCCGCGTAAACAAAGACCCAGTTGCCAGTCATCAGTTCCCGCTTACCGGACTCAGAATCAAGTGGATTGCAGGAATAGATTACAATTAAAAAAGCAATCAGGAAAATTCTCATTCTTTGGGAGTTTTTATCTGTAACTCTTCCCATGGCGTGCTGCCATCCTTTTCTCGGGTGAAAATAAGTTCGCGGGAATTCTGCATAATAATTTCCGCGGTTGTGTAGATTTTGCATCCTTCAGTCAGGTGACCACCAATCGTTTTACCAGTGCTGTCAGATATAGTGATATGCATATGTGACCCGTGGATGCTGGCCGTACCCGTAAGGCTGACGATTTCGAAATGTCCGGTGCCGTAACTGCTGGATGATTGATTGGCGAAACGAATGCTATAATCAGTCAGACTACCGGCACAGGTGACAATCCAGGCCGCTTCCCATTTCTTTTCCTTTACAATTTTCTCGATTCCCGTCCGGAGATCATCCCCGGGCCGGAGACGGAATGCGAGCGTTTCAATGTCCATTTTTGAAGGATTTTTGCAGGCACAGAACAGAAACAATAGAACTATGCCGACGGGTTTTGACATTTTATAAACATCTGTGATAATCAACTTTGCGTAGTTTGTTTTGTTTAAATATAAAGTGCAAAACCGGCACGCGACCCTGTAATTGCATGAAATTTGTCAATATGATATCAATGAAATCAACGTCCATGAAATGGTTATTGCATACTGCCGGGGCCCTGCTGGGCTGGTTCACCCTGGCCTCCTGCATCAACCATCAAAACTCAAATATACTTATGACTAAAGAAAGCCTGACAGTTCCTTCGGATCTGCCTACTGACAGCACGCTCAGGAAAGAAAGCGCCACATTTGGCAACGGCTGCTTCTGGTGTACAGAGGCCCTGTTTCAGCAGCTCGACGGAGTATCTAAGGTAACATCGGGATATAGCGGCGGACATGTAGAAAATCCAACCTACGAAGAGGTTTGCGGAAAGAATACCGGACATGCCGAAGTCATCCGCATAGAATATGATCCTGCTAAAATCACTTATGATGAGTTGCTGGAAGTATTCTGGCAAACACATGACCCCACTACCCTCAATCAGCAGGGCAACGATGTTGGACCACAATACCGCAGCGTGGTTTTTTATCACAACGATGCACAAAAGCAGAGAGCGGAACACTATAAAGCTGAACTCGAAAAGAGCGGCGCCTTCAGCAATCCCATCGTTACAGCCATCGAACCACTGACCAACTTCTATGCTGCTGAAAACTATCATCAGGATTATTACAAGCTGAATGGTTCACAACCATACTGTTATTTTGTGATAAGACCTAAACTGGAAAAATTTCAGAAGGTTTTTAAGAACAAACTCAGGCATTGATTTTTTTAGAATTTCCTTTACTTTCGTGTTTCAATTTATGAAACGAATAGAACTGGAAATAGTAGCCTTGTCCCACAGCATCACACAGACTCATTCATATGCAGTGGTCCTGGGTGAAATAAATGGACTCAGAAGACTTCCCATCGTAATAGGTGGATTTGAAGCGCAGGCAATAGCGGTGGCGTTGGAGAAAATGCAGCCAAGCAGGCCGCTGACCCACGATCTCTTCAAAAACTTCATGCATGCCTTTGCGGTAGACCTGACTGAGATCATCATCAGCGATCTGCAGGAAGGGATATTTTACAGCAAGCTCGTTTGCGTAAGTGAAAAAGATACAGTGGAGATAGATTCCCGCACTTCTGATGCACTGGCGCTGGCCGTAAGATTCGGCTGCCCGATTTATACATACGAGCATATTCTGGAAAGTGCCGGCATTCTCATGGAAGATACCGGTAAAAAGAAAAAAGGCGATTCCCCCACCAAAGCCGTTGCCGAATCGGTATCCAACGACGACCTGAAAAGTCTGAGCGTGGAGGAACTGAACAGCCTGTTGAACGAGGTACTGGAAAACGAAGATTATCTCAGAGCCATTTCCATCAGGGATGAGATAAACCGCCGCAAGGTCTGATTTTCCATGTCAAAAATTTTCCCTTGACCTCATTTCCCAATGCCAAGATAAATATCGGACTGAAAGTTCTTGGAAAGAGATCCGACGGTTATCACAATATCAGCACCATTTTCTACCCGATCCCGTTCAGGGATAGCCTGGAGATCATTTCTTCTGAAGTGACAACACTCACCACTTATGGACTGCCCGTTTCTGGAAACAGCGAAGATAACCTGGTCATAAGGGCCTGGCATTTATTAAAAGAGGATTTTCCTCCGTTAAAACCGGTTCACTTTCATCTGCTGAAAACCATCCCCATGGGCGCTGGTCTTGGCGGAGGCTCTGCAGACGGCGCCTTTGCATTGAAAATGCTCAACGAGCGTTTCAAACTCGGACTGAACCATGAACAACTCATTGCATACGCTTTGAAACTCGGAAGTGATTGTCCATTTTTTATTGCCAACAAACCAGCCCTTGCTTCAGGCCGTGGTGAATTGCTGGCAGATGCAGACATATCTATTACAGGCCATGATCTCATACTTATTACCCCTGATATTCATATCAACACAGCAAAGGCTTTCGCAATGCTGGCGGACTATAAGGATGCCGATTCCCAGCCGATAGAAGTTCCGCTATCTCCGATCGAAAGATGGAAAGACACCCTTAGCAATGATTTTGAGGCACCGGTATTTAAAATGCATCCCGAACTCACAGAAATCAAAAAGACACTTTATGCGGCGGGTGCACTCCATGCATCCATGAGTGGCAGTGGCAGTTCCTTATATGGTATTTTTCCAAAAAACCATGGGATAAATATTCCTTTTTCCTACCCTTTCCACCGTTTCAGTTTGTAACAGAATTGCTAGATTTGAATTATGCAATTGACCGGCAGCGTCAGCCTTTTGATCATCATTATTAACTGCGTGGTTTCCTGGAGAGGTTTTCGGGAGACGGACTTTTTTGCGCGTTACGAGTTTGAAGTCGAAAAAATAATGATCTATAAAGACTATAAACGCCTTGTCACTTCGCTGTTTCTGCATGTCAACTGGCAGCACCTGATCTTCAATATGATATCGCTTTTACTGTTCAGTTTCGCACTTGAAGGGTTTATGGGTTCTTTGAAATTCATCGCATTGTTTTTTCTGAGCGGCGTGGGTGGAAATCTGCTGGCATTGCTGATTCACCGGACAGATGGCAGCTATAGCTCCGTTGGCGCATCGGGTGCTATCAATGGCATCATCTTCGCTTCCATTGCCGTTTTTCCACAGATGGCCATTTTTTTTATACCGGGATGGCTGTTTGGACTCATCTTCATTGTCTATTCCATCTATGGCATCCGTTCAAAAAAAGACAATATCGGTCATGAGGCTCACCTGGGAGGAGCGTTGGCGGGCATGTTGATCGCCACTGTTTTCTACCCTTCCATCATTTTAAGCAATCCGCTGCCCGTATTATTGATTGGCCTGCCGGTGATAGCATTTATTATCATCATAGTCAAAAACCCCTCTCTCCTGATGGTGGATAGTTTCTGGTTTAAAAAACAACAGAACTACACTGTTGACGACCGGTACAACGTACAGAAAAAAACTTCGCAGCAGGAAGTGGACCGCATTCTCGAAAAAATCCATCGAAAAGGCATGCAGAGTCTTAGCAGAAAAGAGAAAGAAGTTTTGAAAGAGTACTCAAGGCGTTAAAAGCTGCAACAATCCTTTTAAATCAAGAGGATCTGTCATCATCACCAGTTTTCCATTAGCATCGAGTGGCCACTGTTCACGCGGCCTGTCCCAGTATAACTCCACCCCGTTTTTATCCGGATCGTCCAGGTAAATCGCCTCAGAAACGCCGTGGTCAGATGCGCCTGTTATTGGATAACCCGCATCCAGCAAGCGCTTCAGAATGAGGGCCAGATCTTTTCTTGCGGGATAAACAATTGCTGTATGAAAAAGTCCGGCAGCATTGCGGGGAGAGGGATTGCCGTTTTTGGAATACCAGGTATTTAATCCAATATGATGGTGGTATCCGCCTGCAGAAATAAATGCAGCATCCGGTCCATAGCGCTGCATCAGTTCAAAACCAAGCAGGTCCCGGTAGAACCCCAGCGATCTTTCAAGGTCTGCTACTTTCAAATGTACATGTCCAATGCGGGTTCCTCCAGGAACGGTGTAATCCATATCGTTAGATTGATATTGAAAGGTATTCCAACTATTCAGAATTTCATGTTATCTTGCATAAAATTCAGGCGATCAAAAACAACAGCTCCATATTAGCTTTTCTGAAAGCAAATCTTGACATTCTCTTTCATCGAGGATAAGATACTCCTGCCTGCTTCGCATACACCTGATTTTACACGCTTATAATTCATTCAAAATGGCATCAACCATTCAGCTTTCCGATATTTCACAACACTACCTTCAACTCGAAGAAAAATACAGTGCGCACAATTATCATCCCCTGCCAGTGGTTTTAAACCGCGGCGAAGGGGTTTTCGTCTGGGATGTTGACAACAAAAGATATTATGATTTTTTAAGCGGATATTCGGCTGTCAACCAGGGCCATTGCCATCCTGCGATAGTGAATGCTTTTACCGAACAGGCAAAAAAGTTAACGCTTACCTCCCGGGCTTTTCACAACGATCAGTTTGGCGAATACGCCGCATTCATCACAGCCTATTTTGGATTTGACAAAGTGCTGCCAATGAATACCGGTGTTGAGGCGGTAGAGACTGCCATCAAGCTTTGCAGAAAATGGGCTTACCAGGTCAAGGGCGTGGAAGAAAACAAAGCTGTTATCATTGTTTGTGCGCAGAATTTTCATGGAAGAACCAGCACTGTTATTTCTTTCAGCACCGATCCATCTGCTTACAATAATTATGGCCCGTTTATGCCTGGGTTTAAAGTAATCCCATTTGATGATCTCAAAGCGCTGGAATCAGCGCTGCAGGATAAGAACACCGCTGGCTTTCTGGTTGAGCCCATCCAGGGCGAAGCAGGTGTGGTGGTTCCATCCGAAGGGTTTTTGTCAAAGGCAAAACAGTATTGCGCAGATGCGAATGTGTTGTTCATTGCCGACGAGATTCAGACAGGACTTTGTCGCACCGGCAAATTGCTCGCATGTGACCATGAAAATGTAAAGCCGGATATTCTCATCCTCGGCAAAGCACTGAGTGGAGGGATGATGCCGGTAAGCGCGGTACTCGCAAGCAATGAGATCATGCTTACAATACAACCCGGTGAACACGGCTCCACTTATGGCGGCAATCCACTCGCATGCGCTGTGTCAATCGCAGCACTGAAGGTGCTGGCCGATGAAAACATGTCTGACAATGCGCAAAGCATGGGTGACCTGCTCAGAACTCAACTTTCCAATCTCAACTCGCCACATATAAAAGAAATCCGTGGCCGCGGTTTACTGAATGCGATCGTGATAAGCCACCCTTCAACCGATGCAGCATGGGAACTTTGCCTGCACCTCAAAGAAAATGGTCTGCTGGCAAAACCAACGCATGGCGACAAAATCAGATTTGCTCCGCCATTGAATATTACCAGTGACCAGATAAAAGAATGCGTGGCTATCATTGCAAAAAGTCTGGAAAACCTGGGTTAACAAATTTGTCTGGTTTTGCACCTACAGATTCCGGGGAGGCAGTACAGAAAATGCCAAAGGAACCGTACTCTTGCTGCGGTAACCTAACTTCGAACAAAACCTGATTCTTGGAAACGCATCTTCACCACGACCACGACCACCACGAAAATCACCTGAAAAGTTCAGACATGCTCACAGATGTTGTGATAGGCATGAGTGACGGTCTGACCGTGCCATTTGCCCTGGCCGCGGGTCTCAGTGGTGCCGTTTCATCCACCTCGCTCATCATTATCGCAGGCCTCGCTGAGATTGCCGCAGGCTCTATCGCCATGGGACTCGGAGGCTATCTGGCAGGGAAAACAGAAATAGACCACTATAACAGTGAGCTTAAAAGGGAATACGAAGAAGTGGAGACTGTACCTCACAAAGAAAAAGAAGAGGTGAGAGAATTTTTTTCAAATCTTGGGTTGAGTGAAGAAGTGCAGTCGAAAGCAGTGGATGAAATGACAAAGGACAAAAAGAAATGGGTGGATTTTATGATGAAGTACGAACTGGGATTAGACAAACCCGACCCGCGGCGTGCAAAAAAAAGCGCTTTTAATATCGGCGTCTCTTATGTAATTGGTGGCATTGTCCCACTCTCGCCCTATTTTTTTATCGATGATGTGATGTCAGCACTGAAAATCTCGGCCGTCGTCACACTGATCTGTCTTTTTGTATTCGGCTTTTTCAAAAGCAGGATCACCGGCATCAATCCATGGGCCGGCGCCCTGAGAGTCATGCTGATTGGGGCCATTGCTGCAGCCTGCGCATTCGGAGTGGCCAGGCTCATCCAGTCCTGATCAATTGTTTTTCTTTTCTGAAATTTTGACATCAGAAAACAAAACCATCAGCAGCATCACAAGTGAGGAAAGCAACAACAGATAAAACCAGATCGTTTTCTCGGGACATTCCCCACCGGCACATCTACCCACCACTATATAATTTCTGAGTGCCCAGGCAATATTGAGCGCTGCAAAGGCCAGGTTTAGACGTTGTGCCCATACCAGCGGCAGGAGAAACATCACCAAAGCCAGTCCGGAAAGAATAATATGAAGCAATCCCGGCCGACCGTAGTTATGTGTTCCATTTGAAGTCATCCCGCCAATCTCCAGTTGAATGGAAGGAACGACAATCCAGGTCATATATGAACAGACAATAATTACTATGCAGAACAGCACTCCAATCCAACGTGAGTATTTCATAGCGCAAATGTATTAAAGAACAGCTTTGCGCGCATAAAATATGTAACTTGAGACTATCAAAATGGAATTGCTATGCAGTTGGCTGATGGTGAAATTATTCCGGGAGAGACGCTCGATTTTATACTGAATCAATCCCACACGCCATTGGCGATCTTAACCGGACCGGAGTTTGTTTTTTCTTTCGCAAATTCTGTCTACATCAACCTCATGAATGGCCGTCAGTTGGTGGGCAAAACCCTGATAGAAGCAATTCCTGAAATCTCCGGACAACCATTCTACCAGTATATCAGCTCAGTTTATGAGACAGGGATTCCGTATCATGGCACAGAAGTACCTGCCACAGCTTATTTCAACGGTGAACAAAAATTATCCACCAGATATTTCACGCTTAGCTACACTGCTTACCGGAATGAGAAACATGAAATTGAAGGAGTGATAGCCTCTGGCTTTGATGTAACGGATCAGGTGATCAGAAAAACGGTGGAAAAAGAAAGCAAAATCCAGAAGCACGCCTATAAATTATTCATGGATGCGCCGATCGGTATTTGCATACTTACTGGCCCGGAGTTTACCATAGAACTGGCAAACAATCCCGTGTTAGCAATATGGGCCAAAAGCAGTGATGTGATCGGAAAACCCGTTCTGGAAGCCTTGCCCGAAATCGCGGGTCAGGATTTTATCGAAATGCTTCAAACGGTTGTTAAATCTGGCAGACCACTTCATCTATATGAATACCCGACTACAATAGTCAGCGGAAATCTGAGCAAAAAAGTATTTCTCAGTTTTGTGTATCAGCCTTATTATGATGATGCGGGAAATCCCATCGGCGTCATTGCTATAGCCAGTGACGTAACCAAACAGGTTCTGGCGAGGCAGGAGGTTTCCTATGCAGAAGATACAGCTTCCCTTGCCATTGAATCTGCCGAGCTGGGCAGCTACGAAATAGATATGGTCAATGGCAAGATGACCGGTACAAAAAGACTTTACAAAATCTTCGGATTCACTGATTGGGTTCCGAGGGAAACCCTGGCCGCTGTCATCCATCCGGAGGATCTGCCCATCAGAAATCTTGCAAATGAAATTGCAATATTAAACGGTAAACTTTTTTATGAGGCAAGACTGGTACACTCCGACGATTCGCTGCACTGGGTAAGAGTTACAGGCAGGGTATATTTTGATGAAAATAATAAACCTGTCAGACTCATAGGTATCGTGCAGGATGTGACAGAGCAAAAAACCTTTGCGGCCGAACTTTTCAAACAGGTAGAACAACGCACCCGGGAAATAAAGAATACAAACAAGATGCTGCAGAAATCAAATGCAGAACTACAGGAATTTGCATACGTGGCTTCTCATGATTTGCAGGAGCCGGTGCGCAAAATCAGAATGTTCAGTCACCTTATGCTTGACAGAACCCCAATCGGTACCGAAGAAAAAAGATATGCCCAGAAAATTGTCAGTTCGGCTGAAAGAATGGCCGGGTTGATCAGCGACATACTCGAATACTCGCAACTCAGTCAGGAAAGCTCCGCATTTACGACAGTCGATCTAAACCAGACCATAAAAAACATTCTTGACGACTTTGAATTGCTCATCGAACAAACAAAGGCCGAAGTATTGGTAGACAAACTCGAAAACATTCCAGCCATTCCTTTGCAGATGAATCAGCTCTTTTATAATCTGATCGGTAATTCCTTAAAATTCGCCCATGAAGAGCTGCCTTTGCAGATCAATATCAGTGGCAGAAGACTGAGTCATGAAGAAACCATCGCCATACCGGGACTGGCGTATGAAAGAAATTATTATGAGATCACGGTTTCAGACAATGGTATCGGCTTCGATCAGATATATGCCGAAAAAATATTTACGGTTTTTCAGCGCCTCAATGAAAGAAATCTTTACAGCGGGTATGGTATAGGACTCGCACTCTGCAATAAAATTGTTACAAATCATGGCGGCACCATCTCAGCGCGAAGCAAATTGGGAAAAGGCGCCGAATTCACCGTTATTTTACCAACAGAAACTAAATAACATTGGTTATTTTAGAGCATGAAAAAATTACTATTTTCATTATTACTTCCTGTGCTGTTATCCGGCATTGTAAAAGCACAGACCGCACCCGCATTCTGGAACGACATCGTAGCGTTTAAGAAAATCGACCAGGCAAAACCATCTAAACCCGCCTCCATTCTGTTTGTGGGGAGTTCGTCGTTTACAAGGTGGACAGATATTCAACAGTATTTTCCTGGCTATCCAATTATAAACAGGGGTTTTGGCGGCTCTTCGCTGCCCGATGTGATAAGATATTCCTATGATGTGATTTTTCCTTACCGCCCAAAACAGGTAGTGATTTATTGCGGTGAAAACGATCTGGCATCCGCAGACAGCACTTCTGCGATCGAAGTGGTGAAACGCTTTCGCACACTTTTTGCAATGATAAGAGTGAATCTTCCCGAAACACGCATCAGCTTTGTCTCCATCAAACCCAGTCCGTCACGTGATAAGATTCAGGGGAAAGTAAAGGTTGCCAACAGAGAAATAAAGTCTTTTATTTCAAAGCAAAAAAACGCAGACTATATTGATATTTATGGTGCAATGCTCGATGGCTCGGGCAATATGCGCGAAGAATTATATGTCGGTGACCGGCTGCACATGAAAGCCGACGGATACCGCATCTGGCAAAAGATCATACAACCATATCTGATTAAATAATTTCCTACATACAAACCGACATGAAAAAATTACCATTGCTATGCCTTCTGTTATTGGTCACCGGCCTGTCGTTCGCACAGGGCAACTTCAGGTTTGAAAAGAACGAGGCCAAAAAACAGGTTGACCTTTTTTACCACAACCAGTTGCTCACCTCTTACTGCTATTACGATTCTGTAATGAAGCCAATTCTTTTCCCCATAAACACACCGGACGGAATTGCCATAACCCGCGGATATCCGCTTGCACCACGTGCTGGCGACAGGACCGACCATCCGCATCATACCGGTCTCTGGTTGAATTACGAGTCGGTCAACGGGCTCGATTTCTGGAATAACTCAACTGCCATTGCCGCAGATAAAAAACAGAATTATGGCATCATAAAGCACGTTGCCATTCTCTCCACCACCACGGATAAAAATACAGCGAAGCTGGTAGCATCGGCGGAATGGACCCGTCCGGACGGACATGTGCTAATCAAAGAGATCACCAGCTTTGTCTTTTCAGTAAAAGGAACGCAGTTTTTTATTGACCGCAATTCTGAGCTGGTGGCAAACGACCTGCCCGTGGTTTTCAAAGACGTAAAAGATGGCGTGCTAGGTATTCGTCTCGCACGTGAACTGGAGATGCCTTCGAAAGAACCGGGTATGTTTGTTGATGCCCAGGGCAACCTCACAAAAGTGCCGGTAGATAATAACGGAGTGACAGGTATGTATCTGTCGAGCGAAGGAAAAAAAGGAGATTCTGTCTGGGGCACCAAGAGCCCGTGGGCACTGATTGAAGGGAAAAGAGCAGGGAAGGAAATCACGGTTGCCATAATTGATCATCCTGCCAACAAAGGCTATCCCACTTACTGGCATGCCAGGGGTTATGGATTGTTTGCAGCAAATCCCTTCGGAAGAAAAATATTCAGCAATGGAAAGGAAGAATTAAATCTGTCACTGCAGCCGGGCGAAAAAATAAATCTGCGATATGCAGTGCTTGTGCAATCCGGCACTCCACCTACGATGGATGAAATGAACCGGATTGCGAAAGCATTTGGTGAGCGTCGTTAACTAAACATATTTTGTAACACCAGGTGTTGCGATGGCGTAGTAGCCTTCTTCATTAGGAGTCACCAACGGCAGGGCGTTCCAGTCGTATGATTTGGGCTGAAGGTCGAGGCCGGAATTGATCGCTTTATCCCACTCAACTATCTGGCCGCTGTAAGTAGCCATTCGTCCGAGGACAGATGTCATGGTACTTTTTGCTCCGTTTTCTGCATCGGCAAACTTGTATTCGCCTTTTACAATCGCCGCAAACAGTTCGTCGTGCTCTCCCTGGTATGGATTGTTCTCAGCTTTTTTATCAAACTGATAAATACTGTTGCCTTTTGCATCTGTGATTTTTCCTGCACCGCAATGGATTTTACCATTTGTACCTACCAGTAGTTCATCTACTCTGCTCATCGTGCCGGGTATATGTCTGCACTGGCTGTTGAGGATGCTTCCGTCAGCATAGTAGTATTCAACATAATGGTGGTCAAATATCTCGCCATGATCTTTTCCTTTTCTTACCTGGCGGCCACCCATTCCCTGGGCTTTTACAGGATAGCTGCCCTTGAACCAATTCACCACATCCAGGTTATGGATATGCTGTTCAGTTATATGATCACCGCAAAGCCAGTTAAAATAATACCAGTTTCTCATCTGATATTCCATTTCTGTTTGTCCGGGTTTTCTTGGTCTCACCCAAACGCCGTCATTGTTCCACCATGCCTGCGCAGAGGTGATCTCTCCAATCTGATCTTTTCTTTTAAAAAGTTCGCGATATGAATTCTGGTAGTGACGTTGCAGACCTACTACCACATTGAGTTTTTTCTCCTTCGCGAGCGCAGCCACAGCCAAAACCTTCTGTACACCTGCAGGGTCTGTGGCCACTGGTTTTTCCATAAAAACGTGTTTGCCGTTTTTGATGGCCTCTTCGAAATGTATCGGACGGAATCCAGGTGGTGTTGCAAGAATTACCACATCTGCAAGTGCAATTGCTTTTTTGTAGCCATCAAATCCGGCAAACTTCCTGTCTTCAGGAACATCGATGCGGTTTTTGAGGTCTGCTTTTGCTCCCAGGGTTTCTGTAAGCTCGCCCACCAGCGATTTATAGCATTTATCAATATTATCGGCAAAGGCATCGGCCATTGCAACCAGCTTTACATTTTGTTTGGACAGCAGCGCCTGGGTAGCGGCGCCTGTACCTCTTCCGCCACATCCTACCAGGGCAACTTTAATGGCGCTGTCGGCTCCGGAAAAATAATTTGCATTGGCGAGAAACGGCGCGGCGATCAGTCCACCAGCCAAAAGTCCGCCCTGCTTTACAAATTCCCGGCGTGATGGTTTGTTATTGGAAGCATCGTTGGTCATGAAGTATATTTTTTTAAATGTATGAAAATTTTGACTTCATCTTCCAAGATAGGTGTTATAAAATGTCTCCGCATCGGCTGCTGATGGCTGCAAATAAGGTCTTATGACCCTCAATCCTACTCCCCCTGCCTCTGTCAGCCACCATTTACTTTTTGGAATCTGCGGGTCCCTCACGTTCCAGGAAGGGTCCGAAGAAATCCGGTTACCGCTTCTGAGTTGGGGCGCATCATCTGAATACGAACCGCCTTTTAAAAGTTTTGGATACTTCATCGGATTAAAAGGCACCATAGGATCCTTTGTTTTATCACCGAGTCTTTGCAATGCATCTTCCTCATAGTGGTCAATTGTCCACTCGGTCACATTCCCGAGCATATCATAAAGTCCCCAGGCATTCGGCGCTTTTTGTCCCGTTTTTTTAAAAGTTCCTGAACTGTTTGCAACATACCATGCATATTTCTCCAGATCAGCGGCATCGTTGCCAAACGGGTATGTGGAGGTGGATCCTGCGCGGCAGGCATATTCCCATTCAGCGGAGGTGGGCAAGCGGTAAAAAATACCT
>JACMLD010000193.1 GCA_014379785.1 Chitinophagaceae bacterium | reverse complement strand
GCACTTTTCTGCTTTTCTGGATATCCTCAATATATTTTAGATTCACCAACCCCATTGCAGCGTGCAGTTCAGAGTTTTTTCCATTTATACCAATGTCAGCAAAATCTTTCGGACCGTTATGCCCGAAATTTCGCATATAAGCCATCCGTCGCAGTACGTCCGGGTTTCGTGTGAAAACCGCTCCTCCTTCTATCGTGTGGAATAATTTCGTAGCATGGAAACTGGTAGTACTAACATCGCCGAAATCAAACAGGGTTCGCCCTTTAAATTTTGTCCCAAAACAATGGGCGGCGTCGTAGATCACTTTCAGATTGTACTTCAAAGCGATCGCCTCTATTTTCTCCACGTCGCAGGGATTGCCATAAGTATGGGTTGCAACAATTGCTGATGTATGCTCTGTTACTGCGGCCTCTATCTTTGATGAATCGATATTCAGGGTGTCTGCATCGATGTCTACAAAAACAGGTTTGCATCCTTCCCAGACAATAGAAGAAGTGGTTGCGATATAACTAAAAGGTGTTGTAATAACCTCCCCCTTTAGTGAAAGTGCCTTTATTGCAATTTGTAAAGCTATGGTTCCATTGTTGAGATAGAGCATATGGTCAACATTGAGATGATGCTTCAATCTCAACTCGAGTTCATTTACCAGAGGACCATTATTCGTAAGCCAGTTTCTGCCCCATATGCCCTTGACATATTCCTGGTATTCTTCTATCGGTGGCAGAAATGGTCTAGTAATATCAATCATACCTTTTGCCTGGCTTTTGCCACGGGCTGTTTAGGGAGGTGAAAAATAGATGCGCTTTTTTTGTCTTTCCGGTTAAACATCCGTTGAAAAAAAAGGGATAAAAAAAGCTTGTTCATTGCCGCGAACCTGCGAAGCGTAAAATGTTTCGACATAGAATGCTTTATGCATTCAGTATAAATAACGAAAGAATGATAGTTTGTTCTAAACATATGCTGTATGAGCACATGCAGTGACTGCCAGTGATATCGGCTTAACTGCGCAGCACTTAGACGGTGAACCGACCGGGGAAGAAGATGACTCCATTTATCGGCCACCAGAAAAGTGCTTTCGAG
Source organism: Chitinophagaceae bacterium (assembly GCA_014379785.1). Classification (GTDB taxonomy): domain Bacteria; phylum Bacteroidota; class Bacteroidia; order Chitinophagales; family Chitinophagaceae; genus JACMLD01. The sequence continues at coordinate 2,098 of JACMLD010000193.1, read as the reverse complement.
CCATGCTCTTCCGAGGGTACCTGTACTGAAATGTTCCAGCAAAATATCATACACTACCTGGTTCTGATAACGTTCGCCAATTTGGAGAGAAAGATCAATATCGTAACCATGGAATCCGCGCAGGAGAGTCTCGTCAAATCCGGATTGATCGAAAAGCGATTTTCTGACCCCTATAAAAACACCATCAACGGCGGTGACTGGCCGGCCAACAGAATTTGAATCACCGTTCATACAGACATGCTTTCCCTGGCCATCCCCATCTTCGGTATGTTGTATAATATTAATAGAATTTCTGAGAAATGAGTTTGACCATGTAGAGGGTATATTGCTCATTGAATCTCCGCCGGCGACCCCTACCAGTCCCGTTCCCGGATCTGAACAATGCCTTATAAGGTTTTGTCCCCAGTCGATGGTTCTGAACAAAACATCTTCATGCACAAAACACAGAAAAGGGAACCTGGCCTCTGATGCCGCCTTGTTATATACCTGGCAGATACCAAGCCCGCGATTTGAGTTATCGCCCACAATCACTTCGTAGGGCACGCCGATCGTCATCTCAATATTTACCATGAGCCGATTGGCGAGTCTGCGGTTGCGGGAACAAATGATTACTGAGATCATATGGTATCGACAAATGTCTTTTCAGTGTGATTGAATAAAAGGACGCCGATACCAAGCGCAAAAACGGCAAATAGACAGTCATAGAGCAAAACACCCTGATTGAGGCTTCCGTTTCCCGAAAAAAGAAACCGGAATGCCTCTATAAAACCGGACATGGGGTTAAGCATGATGAGGTTCTTATAATTGCCGGCTCCCATGCTGTCAAGCGGAAAAAAAACGGTGGAAACAAACATCATCAGCTGTACACCAAACACAATAAGGTGCGACAAGTCCTTATATCTTATTGTTGCTGCTGCTACTATTAACCCGATTCCAAGACCAAGAACAGCTACGAAAAGAATCAGAACCGGAAAAAGCAGAATCGAAAAGGATGGCTGTATTGAATCACCCGAAAAATAGAAATAAATATATACCGCAATAAACAGGAGAAACTGAATGGCGAACTTTATCAGGTTGGTGACGATGATGGATAAGGGTATAATGAGTCTTGGGAAATATACCTTGGAGAATATCTGGTTGTTGTCCTTCAGGAATGAAGACGTTTTAACGATGCATTCTGCGAAATAGCCCCAGAGAATAATGCCGGTCAGGTAAAAAAGCACAGAAGGCATGCCCGATGTAGAGAAGTTGGCAATTTTTCTGAAGATAATAATATAGGTAACCGTTGCCAGAACCGGTTGCAAAAAAAACCAGACCGGACCGAGAATAGTTTGCTTGTAAATCGACGATATATCACGCTTTACCCAGATTGCGAGAAGGTCTCTGTAGTTCCAGAGCTCTTTCAGGTTGATCCTGAAAATACTGTTGTGGGGAGTAATCAGCTCTTGCAAGGATTGAAATGGTTAATGAAATGCAAGAGTAGATTAAGTGTATAAACTAAATGTTAAGGCAATATGACCTTATCGGTATTTCTGTCGGCCGCTGTCAGTTTTGTGATCTTTTCAATAAAATCGGCCATTGCATTTTTTGGGTGTTTTCTTCCTATAGCCTCCCCGGCCCTGATGCCAAAGCTCTCCCATTCCAGACGACTTTCCCACGCACGCTCCATAGCGCTGTCTATTGCGGATGCGGATGGATATTCAGCAATGAATCCGCAAACTCCCTCTTCGATAAGTTCGCCCGCTCCGCCCACATTGGTTACAATTGCCGACCGGTTATAGCGCATGGCTTCAATAAGGGTAAGGGACTGACCTTCAATTCTCGATGGCATTAAAAGCAGATGATGGGTTTTCCAGACCTCTTCAATAGAATCGGTATGCCCCATGAAATGAAGGTTGGTGATACCTTGTTCTGCAGACATTCTTTCCAGGAGCAATTGGTGTGGACCTGTCCCGTATATTGAAAAATGAAGGTTACGGTCCTTCCATTTTTGTTTTGCTATGACGTCAATCAGTAAATCATAACCCTTGTGAAAAGTTTCCAGCCGCCCAATCAACGCAATGCGAAACCCGTCATTGGAGTGGGGAACTGGTACCAG
>JACMLD010000024.1 GCA_014379785.1 Chitinophagaceae bacterium | reverse complement strand
GAAAGATTCAATACCATCATCAATCCGTCCACAGGTGGTCCATCAACTTTTGGCGGAATTGTGATCACTTTCGGTCCGTCTGTTGATGTGCGCAAAACGGATATCATCTCTGTAGCAAAGGGAACCCTGCGCGGCTTGAGAGCTGATATCAATGCAACGCTTCCATCTGTATCCGATAAAATGACCAGGTATCATTTGCAGGATGTGGTGGAGAGGATTACGAGGATTTTGGAGCCGAAATAGAATAAGATTACGGGGGAAAGAAGGTTCTTGGTTCTTAGTTTATAGTTCTTGCGGGCACGCTGATTTTTCAAGATGCCTCTAAAAAAAGAATCCCGACCATTGCTTTAAAAAAGTAAGTGTCGGGATTTTTTATCAGGCGAGATTTTATAATATTCAGAGTGCTCACAAGAACTATAAACTAAGAACCAAGAACCTTCTTTCCTCCCCTACTCATACCTGAGCGCCTCTATCGGGTTCAACTTACTCGCCTTATACGCAGGATAGAGCCCGGCGAGAAGGCCCACGATGGTACAGATGATCACACCGAGGAGCACCCAGAGCCAGGGAATGACGAAACCGGTTTTCATCAGAATGCTCACGGTGTTGCCGATGAGAACGCCGAAGATGATGCCAAAGAATGCACCCAGCAAACTTATCATGATAGACTCATAAAGAAATTGCTGCCGCACATTCACCTTTTTGCCGCCAATCGCTTTTATCAGGCCTACTTCTTTTGTTCTTTCTGTTACAGCCACAAGCATGATATTCATGAGACCGATTGCGGCACCCATCAACGTGATAAAACCAATGACAATCGCCGCCATGGTAATCCAGCCAACCTGTTTGAGCAGCATGTCTACAAAACTGTCGCTCTTGTCCACCAGAAAGTTATTGTCTTCGGTCGTATTGAGTTTTCTTACCGCGCGAAAAACACCTTCGGCTTCCCCGATGGCAATATCGAGCATGGATACATCTTTCACCTTGATCGAAATGGAGAAAGATGCATTTGGATTATTGCCAAAGAAACGCCGGACATTATTATAAGATGTGATAACGGCATTGTCCCAGCTGAAACCCAGCGTGGAACCCTTTTCTTCCAAAACTCCAATCACCCTGTAAGGAATATTTCTGATGCGGATTATTTTCTCTACCGGTCTTTCAGCATTTTCGCCAAACAACGTGGTGGCCACGTCTTTTCCTATCAGCACCACATTTCTTCCGCTGGAGACATCGAGATCATTTAGATTTCTGCCCGCTGCAATTTTATATCCGTTGAGGTCAACGTAGTTCTCATCGCCACCATTGACCCGGATCGTGGGATTGGTCTTTTTGTTTTCATAAGCGGCCGTGGCACCATTGCCACCGTACATGCCGAGTGCTACCTGAGCTGGAAAATTGTATAGATTTTTGAAGGATTCTGCTTCCAGTTTTGTGATCGGTTTGTTTTGGTTGGACTGCTTCTGTTTTTTCTGACCTTTCTTTTCCTTTTTTGCTCCATTGTCATTGTTTACTCTCCATGCGGTCCTGTATCGGAGGCTGAAGCCGTTTGCGCCCATGGCTGAGAAGCTCTCGGTAAACTTCTGGGTCACCGCCTCAATGGCTGTACGGATGCCGATCAGAGCGGCAATACCCAATGCAATGATCGCTACCGTGAGACCGGTCCTGAGTTTATTACTCTTAATGGTCCGGTACGAAAGGGATAATGTGTCGAGAAGATTCATACGCTGAAATTAATATTTCTCCGGCAACCGGCGAAAGCTGAATGGTTGAATGGTAGAAGGCCTTCCTAAAAATACAATTTTTCGAGCAGCAACTGCGGAAAGATGCCCAGGAGAACGATGACTGCGGCCAGTATGACCAGGATTATCCTGAAAGAGGTGGATATTTCCATCGGTTCAGTGTCTGAGTCCGCTACCGGCTCTTTGAAATACATGGCCTGGATAACGCGGAAGTAATAATAGACGCTGATTGCGGCAAAAATCACTGCAACCACTACCAGCCACATATAAGCGCCATTCCGGACTGCTGCCATCAGCATATAATATTTCGCAAAAAAGCCCGCTGTAAGCGGTATGCCGGCGAGCGAAAGGAGGAAAACGGTGTTGGTGGCGGCGAGAAGGGGCTGGGTTTTTCCGAGGCCATTATAGCCCTCAAAAGTGTAGTCCTTCATGCGTATGAGAATAGCAAAAATGCCGATGGTTGCCAGGCTGTAGGCGGCAGAATAGAGTATTAAACCTTCCTTGGCCTCGCCGCTGTAGGCAAACAGCGCGAAAAGCATGAATCCCGCCTGTGCGATACTCGAATAGGCCAGCATACGTTTGACGCTCTGCTGAAAAACGGCGGTGATATTCCCGATAAAAAGTGTTGCGCAGATAATGAAGGCGAGCACTGCCCTCCAGCTCTCGAGCGTGGCACCATAGGATGTTTCGAAAAGCCGGAAGAAACCGATGAATATGGCCGCTTTTACAATGGTCGCCATAAATGAAGTAAAAACAGTCGGCGCACCATCATACACGTCGGGCGTCCAGAAATGAAATGGTGCGGCGGAAACCTTGAAGGACATCGATATGATCAGCAGCAACAGTCCGCCCATCAAAACAGGCTCGAAACCTTTTACAGCTACGAGGTCCATCGACTGAATAGAAAACGTTCCCCTCGAACCATAGATCATGGCGATCCCCATCAGCATGATGCCGGTGGAAAAGGAACCCATCAGAAAATATTTCAGCGAAGCTTCATTGCTTTTCAAATTTCGCTTATCGCTGCCCGTTAGTATGTAGAGTGGAATGGAAATTATTTCTATACCCAGGAAAAGCATTAGCAAAGAATTGAAAGAAGAAGTAATGCTTACTCCACAGGAAACAAAGAATATGAGTGCAAAATATTCAGCAACGTTGACGCCGACTTTTTCCACATCGCGACCGCTGAGCAGCATAAAGATGAGTGTAGAAGCGAAGGCGATGCTGTTAAACAGAAGACCAAAGCTGTTGAATTGCAGCATGTCTTTTACGTCGATGTCGAAAATTCTGAAACCATTTTGTTCAGCTATGTTCACTCCAAGCAGCAATGCCATTCCAAGTGTTGCAATGATGCGCACAGTGGAAGTTTTCGAAATGAAAATTCCGCTGAACATCAGCACCACACCCAATATAGCCGAAAAAATTATTGCGTTCATAATATGCTATATATCTCTTTAGTTTTTTGTAATTGACTGCATTCTCAAAACAATTACATCTATTACATCATTGGTCAGTTGCAAAACGGGCTTTGGATAAATACCCATCACGAAAATCAGCACCACAATTATTGCCAGTGAAACCTTTACAGCGGCACTGGTAT
>JACMLD010000192.1 GCA_014379785.1 Chitinophagaceae bacterium | reverse complement strand
TACTGCGGGGGAAGGTGCGGAGGTGATGGAGATTATGGATGGGTTTGTGGGGTAGCAGGGTGCTGTCACCCCGAGCGTAGCCGAGGGGTCCCCGACCGGTAGTCAACCCGACAGCGGTTGGGGATTTCTCCGCTCGCTGCGCTCGGTCGAAATGACGATCACTCCGCATCGGTTGACTGACAGTCACCAGTCAACCAATCAAACTAATACTGCTGATTGTAAAAATATCTCGACCTATTGATCTTAAGATCTCTCAGCAAACCCGACTTAGGATTGATTGTGATGTTAAACCCTTTTGTAATGCCGGAATAAACATTCACAGACAACTGCCAGCAATGCATCTCGCGCGATAAAAACGCCGTGACATTCTGCAAACCGGAGCCCTTGAAGTCGTAGTATGTACTCATACCTACTTTCCATTTTGGAGTAAGATTGAAATCGCCGCTCAGATTCACACTGCTGTTGACAAGCGTGGAGAACCCACTGTAATCTTGCTTTAACTGACGGGTGAAATTAAAAGAGTAGGAGATATTGACGGACCAGGGAATATTGAAATCCGCAAACTCAGCCGGATTATTTCTTACATATTGCAACTGCGCCTGCTGCTCCTCCAGTGTCATCGGACGATTGAATCCATTGTCCTGGATTTCATCATCAGCTCCCTCACCTTCCCCCTCTCCTTTTTTCTCTTCTTTCGACTTACTCTTAAACTGCGTGCTCACTGAAATATTTCCACTGGTTATTCTGCCAAGTCCAAACTTTCCCTTTTGCTGCCAGGCCAGCACATTCCTCCTGAAACCAGAATTGTCCGTGACATAAGGATCAAGGGTCGTGCCCGCCGTAATATTTATTTTTTCAAAAAGCGTACTGCGGAAGTACACACTGATGGTTGATAATTTGAAAGAATCTGCAAGGAAATTATAACTGCCGTTGAACCCAAAACCATCGATCAGCGATTTTTTCTTAATGCCCTGTTCAGTCGTGTCTGTTTTTGAACGGGTCTTCATCTCCAGATTATTATCGAGTCCAAAACTGATACCTCCGAATTTACCTTCCGACAGTGGACCCGCTATCGTTCCTTCGAAATAATTGAACCGGAGTGTTCTTCCTGCGCTGTCTACCTTGGTTTCATAAAAGTCTTTTGCGGCCAGGTCAGGCTTGTAATTCGCGCTGATCTGCGGACGCATCACATGTCGGATAGCCATGACGCGACTGGTCTTCTTAAAGCGATCATATATGCCATACACCGCGGTATTTACAGAAAGACTGAAGGACATTTCACTGCTCCTGTAAAAGCCTTTGTTAATGGTGGTATCCACATCCTGCTCAACGTCATTCCAGGAGCGCGTAAGTTTTCGGGAATACCAGTTTTCGCTGAAAGATACACCTGGTGCAATCTGCAGCGGACCCAGCGATGGCAGCGACAAGGTGATGGGCACATTGTGTCTCGCACCCCACTGCATCGTATCTATCAGTCTTTTGAAACTGAAAAGCGAATCATATATCGAAGCCTGGTTGGCAATATTTGTGGTCAGTCCAATGCCGAGTTTCTCATACCATTTTGGCTCCCCGATGATTTCCTTTTTCTGGAAAGGATAAAAATTGCTGACCGTAAATCCGATGGTCGGGAGATTCAGATTTATAAGACCGGTATTGTTATTCTGGTTGTGATTGGCCGTAACCGTCAGGTTGTATTTATTTTCCCAATTCTTAGAATAAGCAATGGATGAGTTGAGCTGGTTCTGAAAGTTTCGGGTGGTATTGTTTGTAATAAACTGGTTGTACTTGGTAGACCCGGCATTCACATTGGCAGAAAATGTTTGTCCCGGTCTCGCCTTGCTGTCCACCGTATGATTCCATGATACATTGAATGTCTTCGTCGACTGAAACTCTTCTTTGCCAAATGTGCTTAATATGCGACTGTTCTGGTAACTCAGCGTCATGGCGCCCTGGTACCGGTATCGCACACGATAAGTGGGTGTAAGATTCAGGCGGTACCCCCCATACGAATAGAGATCCGTTCGCAGCGTCATGTCAAAATTGTCGCTCAATACTTTATAATATCCCAATCCTTCCAATCCAATACCAAACTGATCGTTTGCGGTGAACTGTGGTGCAAGCATACCGGAATGTCTTCCCTGCGACAGTGGGAAAAAACCAAAGGGCAGGTAGATCGGTACGGGCACACCTTCGAATTCCGGATGAATGGGACCGGAAACCGCAAGTTTCTGATTTACAAGTTTCATTTTCTTTGCGCGAAAGTTGAAATGCGGGGTGTCGAGGTCGCAGGTAGTAAACCTGCCGCGGAAGGCAAAATATTCATTTTCCGAAACCTTTTTCATTGCCTGGGCATTCATAAAGATTTCGCCCTGCTGCGTATAGGTATTTCTTGTATAGCCCTTCATGGTGCGGGTATTGAAATAGATCGTATCAGCGATCATATTGTTTTCACCCTGCACAAAACTGGGAACCCCAACCCGTGCACCCGAAGTATCCGTTGACAAAAAAGCCTTCATCAGCTCGTTCTTAGAATCGAGTTCTATATTAAATGCATCGAGGTTGATGTCTTTTTGTTTTACACTCGCCTTGTTATACCATGTGATGGTGCCTTTCTTAATTCCAATTACCATGGAATCAGTGGCTGCATATTCTATCGGAGCGTCCAGGGAGTCTTTTGAAATTTTCACGGCAAAGGTGTCGGTCTGCTGAATAATTTTGCCGGTACTGTCTGTTGGAAGGGTATCTTTTTTATTACGGGGGACGGTATCCGTTAGGGGAATTGTATCGGACACCGCTGTTAACGTGCTCCCAAAAGATTCCCTTACAGGATAATTTGAGGCACTGAACAACGTTATGCTTGAAAGCATCGTTGTAACAGCAAGGACCAGAATGTATTTTGAATTAACTTTGTATCTGTTGTTCATAGATTACCCGGTGGCAAAAATAATGGTTCACCCATAAAGAAAACGTGAAGATTACCAAACTCATCAAATAGCTGTTATTGATATGATAAAAAAGATTCTCCTCGTATCAGTGATTTTTATTGCAAGCGGAGTTGTATTTGCGACAAATGATCCCAATCCTTCCAAAGCGAAGGCATTTGCCGTAAAGACAATAATTATAGATCCCGGACATGGTGGCATTGACCCGGGTGCAAGAGGACTTATCTCAACCGAGTCTCAGCTTGCGCTCGAAATTTCAATGAAGTTTGGAAAAGCGGTGCAGGCTGCGTTTCCTGACGTAAAAATCATTTATACCCGCACCTCAGACATCCTGCCGGGAAACCTTCACAACGTACAGCAGGCGCTGCGCTACAGGGCAGAATTGGCCAATAATTCAAAAGCGGATCTTTATATCAGTATTCACTGCAATGCAGCAGGACAGCGCGCAGGTGGTTGGTATGCAAAACGGGTCATCGGTCATAAACCCAAAGTAGTTTATTCCGGCACTGGAAAAAGAAGGAAAAAAAAGGTGATAAACACACCAATTTATGAGAGTTATTACGTGGAAAACAAGAGAAAGGGTACCGAAACTTATATCTGGGCCGCAGATCGCAGCGACGACAAGGAAAAATTTGTTCAGGGAGAAGAATATGGTGAGAATGTAGTGGATACCCTCAATATCCTTGACCTGAACTCCCCCGAAGCAAGAATCAGGGCGCAGCTTTATACAAAATACTTTTTCCGCAACAGTGCTTACCTGGCCTATCTGGTAGAAGACATGTTTAAACAGTCCGGCCGCGACAGCTACGGCGTAAAACAGCGCAACAACAAAGGAATCTGGGTGCTCCAGGCTACCGGCATGCCAAGCATCCTGGTGGAAACCGGTTTTATTACCAATAAAGAAGAGGAAGAATACCTCAACAGCGACAGCGGACAGGCTGAAGTGGTAAACAATATCCTCGATGCTTTTACCAAATACAAACAGGAAATGGAGACACCAAAAGGTGCTTCGGGAAGCCGCCCTGCGCCCGGTACTTCAAAAAAATAGTCTGCATTCCAACCTATTCGCTTAAACGCTGTTAGTGGTTAACATACTAAGTACCAATGCTGCACAAAGTTTGCTATTTTTGTCAGCAGACTGGCATTATTCCATGACCTTACCACAAAACTTTTTCGAATGAAAGTTTCTAACGAAACCAAGATTGGTGCACTGACGGCTATTTCTATTACTCTTCTGATACTGGGCTTTAACTATCTAAAAGGAAAAAATCTGCTCAGCAAGGCTGACACCGAAATCTTCGCTGTTTTTCAGAAAGTGGATGGCCTGGCGAATTCAAATGCTGTAACAATCAACGGGTTGCAGGTCGGCAAAATCCAGGAGATGAAGGAAAGAAACCGAAATCTCGACGGAATAGTTGTTGCAATTTCCCTTTCAAAAGACATTATTATTCCGAGAAATTCTTTTGCCACCATAAATAAAGATCTTTTGGGTACCGCTACAGTGGCCATTACACTCGGCGACGCCCCAGAAGAAGTCAGAAACGGTGATACGCTCCTCACCCGATTTACTGCAGGAATCATTGATGATGTGAAAGCTGCCCTCAACCCGACATTAGCGGGGGTGAACGGAGCCGTCACTTCGCTCGACTCTTTGCTGGAAGTAATCGGAACCTATTTTGACCCCAATACAAAAAACAATTTCCACACCATCATCGGCAACCTCACACGCTCTACGGCGAACCTCCAGAAACTGCTCGACACCCAGACGGGTGCACTTGCAATGACACTTGGAAACGTAAACTCATTCACGGGCAACCTGGCAAAGAATAATGAGAAGATCAATACTACGCTCGCAAACCTGGAAACGACCACCGGTAAATTCGCCAATCTGAAAGTGGAGGAAGCCGTAACCAGTCTCAACGAATCAATGAGCGAGCTGAAAGTCCTTATAGCCAAGGCAAACAGCAATAACGGCAGCATCGGATTGTTGTTAAATGATCCAAAATTGTACAGGAACCTCGAGAGCACCACCTATAAATTGAATATTTTGCTGGATGATTTGAGGGTAAACCCGAAGCGTTATGTGAACGTGAGTGTTTTCGGTCGAAAAAATTCGGGCCAGCCGCTGACTTCACCGCTAAAGGATGATACCACCAATCTCCCTTTACAGAAGAAATAATGATGCACAAATTTCTCGTTGCACTGGTTTCATTTTTTTTACTGATAACAGTTGGTGCTTCTGCGCAGGATACCATCAGGACCGCCGGCGGGGACAGCACCCAGTTTTTTGAGCTCATACACAGCGATCGCCTCCGTTTTTTGCGCGTGGATTCTGTGACCGAACTGCAGATGCTGGCAGGCGGGGTAATAGTCAAACAAGACAAGACCACGTTTTACTGCGACAGCGCCGTCATCAACAAGCGACTAAAAATTCTGGAAGCATTTGGCAAAGTATATATCAACGATGCAGACTCCATAAAGATTTATTCAAACTACCTCATCTACCATCTTGATACAAAAATTGCCGTACTGAAAAAAAATGTCAGGCTCACCGACGGAAAGGGCACGCTCACGACTGAAGAACTGGAATACGATACACGAAGCAAGATCGGCGATTACAGAAAAGGCGGCAAAGTAGTCAACGGCACCACCGTTCTGACCAGCGCAGAGGCCACCTATTATGGTGATCTGCATGATGTCATTTTTAAGAAGAATGTCAAAATGCGGGACCCGAAAACCAATCTCGATACGGATTCACTTTTATATAATACCGATTCACAGGTCGCCACCTTTATCGCCAAAACGCAGATTACAGACAGCGCCGGCGGTACCGTGGTAACAACCGACGGTTTTTATGATATGAAAAACCGCCGTGCAAGCTTTGGCAAACGTTCCGTCATAAAAGACGGCAAAGGTATCACAGTTACGGGCGACGATATTTTTACAGACGATGCCACCGGTCGCACTGTCATCAGGGGCTCTGGGGTTTTTCGCGACAGCGTGCAGAATGTTGCCATCGTAGCCAATTATATGGAGAGCGACCGTAAAAAAAATACCATACTCGCCACACAGCACCCGCTGATGATTATAAAGCAGGACGAAGACTCCATCTATGTTACCGCTGACACACTATATTCTGCTCCCATGAAGGGTTTCGTGGATTCAAACTACCGGGATATTCCGCTTGACACACTGCGCGGTACAAGAGTCTTGAATACGAACGATACGTCAGACATCCGCTTTTTTCAATGCTATCACAACGTGCGGATATTTTCCGATTCACTGCAGGCGGTATGCGACAGCCTTTTTTATTCTGCAAGGGATTCTGTTTTCCGGCTATTCAACGAGCCCATCGTTTGGGCCAGTCTTAACCAGGTCACCGGTGATACCATCTATCTTTTTACAAAAGACCGCAAAGCTGAACGCATGTCGGTATTCGAAAATGGGATGGTTATTAACAAGGCCTATGAAAATATGTTTAACCAGATCCGCGGCAATACCCTCAACGGATATTTTCGTGACGGCGTGATCGATTATATGCGGGCAAAAGGTTCCGCTCAGAGTATCTACTATGCAAAAGATGAAAATGATGCACTGGTGGGTGTAAACAATGCCAGCGCCGACATCATCGATATGCGGTTCGACAACAAGGAACTCGACAAAGTCATTTTTATCAGCGAAGTCACCGGCACCATGTATCCGGTCAGCCAGCTCCCGGAGGATAAAAAACAGCTCCGCAATTTTCGCTGGCAGGAAAACAGAAGACCGAAAACCAAGTTCGAGCTCTTCGAGAACCCACAGGCCAGCAAGCAATAATAGGTTTAACAAGTTTTTATAAGCCTGTTCATGTCTGGCCGATGGATATTTTCGTTCCAGCAATAAAGCCTTAAATATGCGCAAACTCCTCCCCTTCATTTCGTTTGTTCTTATCATGTCTTTTTCCACCGCAGCAAAAGCGCAGGAGTCTTCTCCGGATTATAAACTTGGACTTGGCATCAGGCTGAGCAATCAGACCCCAACCCTCAGCAATGCGGTTTCAGCGAAATATTTTTCGAATAACGGCAACGCAATCGAAGGCCTGCTTTCATTTGGCAGTCATTTTGGAATTGGCGGACTGTATGAGGTCCACAAGCCACTCAATGCAATTGCCGGATTGAAATGGTACTATGGAGCGGGTGCGTATATCGGTTTTGGCAGTGGCAATACCTATACCGGCCCAACGGGGGTTATCGGCCTGGATTATAAATTTGAAAAAATCCCTCTCAATCTGTCGCTCGACTGGAAACCCGAGCTGGACATACTTCCAAAAATTAATTTTATTCCCGACGCGTTTGGTTTGTCTGCAAGGTTCACATTGCAGTAAAAGACCTTTATATTTGTCCCACTTTTCAAACCAACGCTATTATGACGTTTAACAGATTGAACAACATTACAGGGTGGATCGTGTGCATTATCGCCTGTACAGTTTATCTCATGACCATGGAGGCAAATGCGAGCCTCTGGGATGCCGGTGAATTTATTTCCAGTGTATATAAAATGCAGGTACCCCATCCTCCGGGAGCACCTCTTTTTGTAATGCTCGGAAGGGTCACCATCGTAATCTATCAGGCTTTTGGAGGTTCCAGTCCGGCCGTTGCTGTGAATATTCTCAGTGCCCTTTGCAGCGGCTTTACCATTTTATTCCTGTTCTGGACCATTACGCATTTTGCCCGCAAAATCGTTGTTGCAAAAGGTGCGATCCCTGCTCAGGGTCAGCTTTTCAATATCATGGCCGCCGGTATTGTTGGCGCGCTTGCTTATACTTTCAGTGATTCTTTCTGGTTCAGCGCCGTAGAAGGCGAGGTTTATGCCATGTCTTCATTGTTTACCGCACTCGTTTTCTGGGCCATGCTAAAATGGGAACACAATGCGGATAACCCTGGTGCCGACAAATGGATCGTGTTCATCTTTTTTATGATGGGACTTTCCATTGGGGTGCATCTGTTGAACCTGCTGACCATCCCAGCGATCGTAATGATCTATTATTTCCGCAGGTATAAGGCCACGCCCTGGGGTACTTTCTGGGCTTTTCTGCTCGGTTGTGTGGTCACGGGTTTTGTTCAGAAATTTGTAATTCAATACACCGTTTCCGGTGCGGGTTGGATGGACGTTCAATTCGTAAACAGTTTCGGTCTGCCTTTTTTCAGCGGATTTATATTCTTCTTTATATTATTAACCATACTGTTTTATTTCGGACTGAAATACGCAGCAAAAAAGGGATGGTCATATCTTAAGCTTGGGATCTGGTGCAGTATTTTTATGCTGCTCGGCTACTCGACCTATCTCACCACCATGATCCGCTCCAATGCCAATCCTGCAGTGGATATGTACAATGTGGACAATCCGAATTCACTGGTTGGATATCTTGGCCGCGACCAGTACGGTGACTTTCCATTACTATATGGTCAGGTATTTACTGCTCAGCCTGAAAGCTATGAGGAGACATCCATCAAGTATACAAAAGGTAAAACACAATACGAAGAAATTGGCAAAGACGTCAAAGCCGTATACAATGCCGAAGACATGATGCTCTTCCCGCGTGTGTGGGATGCAAGCCAGGATCAGCAGCACGCCACCTTCTACAAAGACTGGCTCGGTCTTGCCGAAGGTGAAAAACCAAGTTTTGGTGACAACCTCAGCTTCTTTTTCGGCTACCAGGTAACGTGGATGTATGGACGCTATTTCATGTGGAATTTTGTTGGCAAGCAAAACGATATTCAAGGTTTCAGTCCTGCCAACGTCAGAGACGGCAACTGGATCAGTGGTATCGGTCCGCTTGATAATTTACGCCTGGGAGACCAGTCGGCCATGCCATCCAGCATCAAGAACAATAAGGCCAATAATAAACTCTATTTCCTGCCGCTTATACTTGGCATTCTGGGAATCGTGTTTCAATATTTTAAAACGAAAAAAGATTTCCTTGTAACGGGATTGCTTTTCTTCTTTACCGGTTTTGCGATCGTACTCTATCTTAATCAGGCGGGCAATCAGCCAAGAGAGCGTGATTATGCATATGTAGGGTCGTTTTATGCATTCGCTATCTGGATTGGACTGGGTGTTCTGCAGGTACAGGAATGGCTCAGAAAAAAACTGCCGGAAAATATCGCCACAGGCATTGCATTCGGTGTCACATTGCTTGCAGTGCCGATACTCATGGCCAACCAGGAATGGGATGATCATGACCGAGGCAAAAAAGTGCTCGCAAGAGATCTTGCAAAAGATTATCTCGAAAGCTGTGCACCAAACGCCATCCTGTTTACTTACGGCGACAACGATACCTATCCGCTTTGGTATGCGCAGGAGGTAGAAGGAATTCGTCCGGATATCAGGGTTATCAACAACAGTTTGCTGGGTATCGACTGGTATATCAATCAGCTCAGGTATAAAGTAAACGGCAGCGACGCCATTGATCCGATATGGTCGGCTGAACAAATCCAGGGCCGCAACCGCGATTATGTTTATATCAATCCAAGGCAGGATCTGAATCAGAATGCATACTATGACTTATATACTGTCATGAAGGATTTTGTGGGCAGCGATGACCCAAACATGAAGGTGCCGATTCAGAAGGGCGAGTCGATCAACTACCTCCCTACCAGGAAGTTTAAAATAACGGTCGACAGAGAAGCGCTGCTGAAAGATCCGGGTATGCTGAAGACAGATACGATTCTGAGCGAAATGGTTTTTGCTTTGCCGGAAAATAAGAATGTGATCATGAAGAATGATCTTGCCATTCTTAATATCATCGCTGCAAACAAATTCAAGAGGCCTATCTATTTTACCGCGCCTTATGGTCTGTCAGAGCTTGGACTTCAAAATTATCTTCGCAAGGATGGTCTCACGTATCGTCTGGTACCCATCAGCAACAACACCGGTACCAATGTGGAATGGATGGTAGACAAGCTTAAAAACAAATTCAGCTTCGGCAGTGCGGATATCAAGGGTGTCTACTTTGACGAACACAACCGTCTTCACCTCAATTCCATCCGCGCGACCTATGCAGACGGCGCAGCCGCACTCGCGGACCAGGGCAATAAACCGGAAGCGGTAAACCTGTTGAATATGGCCGATAAGGGAATCCTGGAAGAAAACCACCCTTACGCCATGGTGAGCAGCAATAACCAGCACAATTATCTCAACCTGAGATTCCTGGAGGCGAGCTATAAGGCGGGTCATACAGCCCTGGCCGATAAGGTTTCAAAAGCTTTGCACAAGGATTTAGACGAGCAGATGAAATACTACAACGCCCTGTCACCGGCCAGTCAGGACCGAATGCAGAGGGAAATCATGGGCGCGCGCCAGATGCAGGAAATGCTCCAGATGATGGAAAACCAGTATAAACCGGGTTCCAAAATCATCAATCTCGGTCAGGAGCCGGGAAGCGGGGTTATCAAAAGCGGAACGGACAGCGGAAATTAAAAAAGATATCAAACGATAAACAGAATGGTCGCCAAAAGGCGGCCATTTCTATTTTGTGGCCTGTCAGACTCTAAACCAAAATGCCCTGCCTTTGTTATTAAAAAGTATCCCGGTCAGGCCGGAAGCAAATTGTTGTAAATTACAGAGAGGTAAAAATTATGAAGGGATTTTTCTTTAAAGGATTCGATCCGGAGGATGAGGCAAAACCACCTTTCGATAAGTTGCTGGAGCTTTTCATGCAGCTGCTCACCTATACGAATGGTGATGCCAGTGAAGCATTGCAATGGCTCAATGAACTCGACAGGAACTATGAACTCACCAGGCCGGAATATGGTATCGGTGATTTTATAGATGACCTGAAAAGCAAGGGCTACCTGGACGAGAACAATGAAACAGGGCAGATAAAAATCACTCCAAAAACTGAACAGGGAATCCGCAAGAGCAGCCTGGATGAAATATTCGGTAAGCTGAAGAAAACAAAGAAAGGCGATCACAATACCAGGAAGCCAGGACTTGGTGATGAGATTAGTCCGGATACGCGCCCCTTTCAGTTTGGTGACCTTCTTGAGCAGATTGATTTTACGGAATCGATCCGGAACGCGCAGATCAATCACGGCGTAGAAAGTTTTATGATGAATGAAGACGATTTGCAGATCCGCGAAACGGATTTTAAATCGCAGACTTCCACCGTGCTGATGATCGATATCTCCCATTCAATGATTCTTTATGGTGAGGATCGTATCACGCCGGCCAAAAAAGTGGCCATGGCGCTGAGTGAGTTGATCACGACGAAGTATCCAAAGGATACGCTGGATATCGTTGTTTTTGGCAACGATGCCTGGCCGGTAGAAATAAAAGATCTTCCCTATCTGGAAGTAGGGCCCTACCATACAAACACCGTTGCCGGACTTGAACTGGCCATGGATATTCTTCGTCGCAGACGAAACCCCAACAAACAGATATTTGTCATCACTGATGGCAAACCGACCTGCCTGAAAGTGGGAAAACGCTATTATAAAAATAGTTTCGGGCTCGACAGAAAAATTACTTCCCGATGTCTCAACCTTGCGGCTCAATGCAAGAAACTCAAGATTCCGATCACTACTTTCATGATTGCTTCCGATCCTTATCTGCAGCGTTTTGTGAATGAGTTTACGGAAACAAACAATGGCAAAGCATTTTTTGCTTCGCTCGATCACCTCGGTTCTTTCATATTCCGCGATTTCGAAAGCGGGAAAAGAAAAACCGTTTATTAATTCTGCCTCTATACCATTAAAAAACAGAAATGGACATAAAGAAAATAAACACGCTCGGCGCGTTAAAAAAGAGTGGTTATCAGCCAAAATCTATCAAGGAAGAAATCAGGATCAATCTCATAAAAAGACTGGAGGAAAAGCAGACTACGTTTCCGGGTATCCTCGGGTACGACGATTCCGTTATTCCCGATACCGAACGCGCATTGCTGAGTAAACACAATATTCTTTTTCTCGGCTTGCGCGGACAGGCAAAAACAAGAATGGCGAGGCAGATGACGGAATTGCTCGATGAGTGGATCCCCACTGTTTCCGGTTCAGAGATCAATGATGACCCGTTGGCGCCGGTTTCGAAATATGCAATTGATCAGATTGCCGCCCACGGTGATGAAACGCCTGTACACTGGATGCACCGAAGCGAACGCTACGGAGAGAAACTTGCGACTCCCGATGTGAGTGTGGCGGATCTTATCGGCGACATTGACCCCATCAAGGCCGCCAATCTCCGCTTGAGTTTTGCAGATGAGCGCGTGATTCATTACGGGATAATCCCGAAAAGTAATCGTGGTATTTTTGTAATCAATGAAATTCCCGATTTGCAGGCCAGGATCCAGGTCGCCCTTTTCAATATTCTTGAAGAAGGCGATATTCAGATTCGTGGGTTCAAACTCAGGATGCCATTGGACATACTATTTGTGTTTACGGCCAATCCAGAGGACTATACAAATCGTGGGTCTATCGTGACGCCTTTAAAGGATCGTATTGAAAGCCAGATTTTGACGCACTATCCAAAGACATTGGAAACTTCGCTTTCGATAACTGAACAGGAAGCGGATATTCACGAGCAGCAGAAAGAAAAAGTGAAAGTGAGTGATCTTGTCAAGAGGCTGATTGAGCAGGTAGCTTTTGAAGCAAGAAATAATGAATACGTCGATAAAAAAAGTGGTGTATCCGCACGTCTTACCATCGCGGCCTACGAAAATGCAGTCAGCACTGCAGAGCGCAGAGCCATTCTGAATAAAGAAAAACACACCCAGGTTTGGATCAGTGATCTCGTGGGTATTATCCCTTCCATCACGGGCAAAATTGAGCTGGTGTATGAAGGTGAGCAGGAAGGTCCGTTTCAGGTAGCAATGAATCTGCTCGACAAAGCGATCCGATCCCAGTTTGTGTTGTATTTTCCTAATCCGGATACTGTAAAGAAACGCCGCAATACCGGTAAGGAGTCTGCGAAAGAAGCGGAGAACCCATTCAAAGCAGTTACGAGGTGGTTCGACAATGGAAATAATATTGAGGTTTTGCTGAGTGTTTCAGATAAAACCAGGCTGATAGAATTGTATAAAGTGGACGGGCTACATGCGCTGGTCAAAAAATTCTTTCCACAGACAAATGATCTGGAGGCTGCATTGCTGATGGAGTTTGTGCTGCATGGCCTGGCCTCTTATTCCATGATTAGCAAAAAGGTAATTGAAAATAAAATTGAATTCAAGGACCTGATTGGGTCAATGGTGAACCTGGGAACTTCCGGATTGACCTCTGATGATTTTGAAGATGAATCGTGATGATCAGAGAAGGTTGACCTCACGTTCAAGCATAACCGAAAATTTTTTATAAACAGACTGAAGGATATCTTCACTTAAACCGAAGATATCCTTTCCTTTTGCCTGGCCATAGTTGACCAGTACCAGCGCCTGTTTTTCGTGGCATCCTGCATCTCCCCTTCTGTATCCTTTCCATCCGCACGATTCAATGAGCCATCCTGCGGCCAGTTTTACATTTCCATTTTCGAGCGGATAACCCACGATGCCTGCGAACTGATCTTTTAGTGCGGAAAATGCTGATGCACTGATCTCGGGATTTTTGAAAAAACTGCCGGCATTGCCGATTTTTTTCGGGTCAGGAAGTTTGGATTGGCGAATGGAAATAATTGCGTCAGAAATTGCGCGGATGCTGAGTTCTTTTACACCCTGGGTCTCCAGCTCCTGCTGAATGGCGCCATAACTGATATTGAAAACAGGTTTTTTTCGGAGGCGAAAACTGACATCAATGATGGAAAAATGATCTTTGTATTGTTTCTTAAATACGCTTTCGCGGTAGCCGAAATGGCAATCGGAGACATTGAACCGCACCATTTTTTTATCGTAGATATGAAAAGCGTTCAGATGGTCGAAGACATCTTTTATTTCCACTCCATAGGCGCCGATATTCTGCATGGGTGATGCTCCTATATTTCCAGGAATCAGCGAAAGATTTTCTACTCCTCCCAACCCATTTTCTATACAATAATTCACAAAGCCATGCCAGTTCTCTCCTGCACCCACTTTTACAACTGCGTAGTCTTCATCTTCGCTGGTACGATTCATGCCGCTCACTTCGTTTTTGAGCACTGGTCTGTCCAAATCTCCGGTGATAAGGATATTTGACCCACCGCCGAGAATGATCGGACTGGCGCCGGGTAATTCGCTGAGAATTTCTTCCAGTTCCTCCACGGTGGTGAAACTGCTGAAAGTTTTTGCGTTCGCTTCGATGCCGAAACTGTTCAAAGGTTTCAGCGATATATCATGTTTTATTATCATGCAATTCGGGATACCGGCAATTATCGTAAATAATGCTGATTTCAATAAAATTATTCTTGTACTGGAAAAGTAGTCAGTTCATCGCATCTACATCGGGGATGACTGACACTGATCTGTATTTTTTGTCGGCGTGCAGCAGAGCCGTCGATGTGTAGATAAGATGTCGGCATTGTTGCATGATGGTCGCGTCTTTTGGCAGCTTAAGCATGATTTCCATGAGATAGAGGTTTCTGATTTTCGGGACTATCGGTTGAGCCGGGCCCATCAGGTATCTGCCGAGCATGGGCTGGAGGCTGAGAGCAAAGGCCCTGGCGGCTCCGTGAACCGTTTCCAGATCCTTGTGACGGAAGAGCAGTCTGACAATGCGGCTGAATGGCGGATAAAAAAATTGTTTCCTGTTTTCTATTTCCATCTGATAAAACCCGCGGTAATCGTGCGCTTTGACTTTCTCGAGAACGGGATGATCAGTCTTTCTTACCTGAATAAGTACCTTTCCCTGTCTTTCTTTTCTTCCCGCGCGCCCACTGACCTGCTCGAGCAATTGAAATCCTCTTTCGTTGACCCGGAAATCGGTAAAGCCAAGGATCGCGTCTGCGTCAAGTATGCCTACGAGTTCAACGTTGTCGAAGTCGAGACCTTTTACCACCATCTGGGTACCGATCAGAATATCGATGCGGTGTTGTTCAAACATTTGAATGAGTGCGTCATGCCCGTGTTTTCCTTTGATGCTGTCCACATCCATTCTGCTGATCCTCATTTTTGGAAATATCTCCTGCAAAAATTCTTCGATCCTCTCCGTTCCAAAATTCTGTTGCACGAAAGAATGGTTTCCACAGGCTTCGCAGGTATTGACGAGCGGATAATTGGTGCCGCAATAATGGCATACCAGTTTTGCTTTTGTTTTGTGGTAAGTGAGCGACACATCGCAATTTTTGCAATGCGGTATCCAGCCACAGCTTTGGCAAACCTGGTATGGCGAGTATCCTCTCCTGTTCTGGAACAGGATGACCTGACGATTCTGGCTGACTGAAAGTTCTATTGCTTCCTGCAGCTGTGGTGAAATGATCACCCTGCTTTTGTCCGGAAGCCTTATCTGCCTGGTGTCTACGAGTTCTATGGCCGGTAAGGAGATATTTCCATATCGTTCGTTGATCTCTACGAGGCTGTATTTTCCCGACAGCGCATTGAAATAACTTTCCATAGAGGGGGTGGCACTTCCAAGAATGACCTTTGCCCCAAAAAGAGAAGCAAAATATACGGCCGCATCGCGCGCATGGTATCTCGGTGCAGGTTCGTTCTGCTTATAAGAAGTATCATGCTCTTCGTCACAAATGATCAGTCCAGGTTCTTTGAATGGAAGAAACAACGCTGACCTTGCACCCACCACCACTTTTGCCTCACCCGATTTTACTTTGTTCCAAATCTCCACTTTCTCATTCTGGTTGAATTTGGAATGGTAGATGACAATATTTCCCCCAAAATGTTTTTGCAGGCGACGGATAATTTGTGCTGTCAACGCGATCTCCGGCAGCATATACAAAACCTGTTTGCCCGATGCAATCATCTCAGCGATCAGCCTGATATAAATTTCAGTCTTGCCGCTCGACGTCACACCGTGGAGGAGGCAGACATTCTTCTCTTTTAACTTCTCCGTGATTTCTTTCAAAGCAGTTTCCTGTGCCTCACTCAATTCGAAATTCAATGTCACATGCCTGGCCTGCTGTTTTACACGATCAACAGAACGCTTCTCCAGAATCAGGATATGCTTATCCGCAAGTCCCTTCAGCTGCGCAGCTGTGGCACCCGACTTCTTTAATAACATCGTCTGAGTCACCTCTCCCTCCGTTTTTTGAAAATGCAGGTATGCCAGCAATAACTCCATTTGTTTGGGCGCCCTTGACCAGTTATTGAGCAGCTCTCCCATTTTTTCATCTGACTGAAACTCCGGATTGAGCAGAACAAAAATTTCTTTCTTTTCCTTGTAGGTGGCATGCATGTCCTCCCACACAAAACAGATCTTCTTTTCTATCAGTCGCTTAATCACCGGGTATACATGACTCGCATCCAGCACCTGCTGTACTTCCGGCAGCTTCAACTGCTTTTTAATCAGAAGCGCTTCCGCAACCATGAATTCGTCATTGTCGAGATGCGAGAAATCCTCCCCCGCTTCATCATTATAGAGCAACACCGTCTCGCTGCTGAGTTTAAAATGTGTTGGCAGCGCCGCCTGCATCACCTCTCCCTCGCTGCACAGGTAGTACGTAGCAATCCATTCCCACAAAGCCAGCTGTTCCTTGTAGACAATTGGTTCGCTATCCAACACGTTCAGAATATCCCTCGGTGTGAATGCCGATGGAGCCTCCTGATGTATACGCTTTACCAGCCCCGCATATTTTTTGTTTTTCAAAACCACCTCCACCCTGCACCCGCTCTCGAACTTTCCAATAAAATGTTCGGGGACGGACCAGGTATAGTTACGCGGAAGTGCCAGTGGCAATAACACCTCTGCAAACCATACCGGTTTTGAAATAAACAGTTCATTGCTTTCTGTGATCAAATTCGAATTTTCATTTGTTAAAATTAAGGGGAAGGGAAGAGAAGGGATTGGGAGAAAAAATTAATTATTGTGTAGAAAAACCCGCGGAATTTCGATATCGTCCCAAAGCCTCTTCCATCAGATGATACACCTTTTCCTTCAAAGGTTTTGTATCCGCCAGCGTAAGACCCTCCACACTTATCTCGTCCATAAAAACAGCACGGCACTTTCCCGGATTGAATGAAAACGGACTGTCATAATGCAGCCGCGCAATACAATCCGGAAATAAAACGGGTTTTATCGGCGTCTGCGTTTCAATCGCAATCCGGAACGCACCATCATAAAAAGTTTTTACATTCGCCTCCGTCGTATTAAAAGTGCCTTCCGGAAAAATAATAATAGAAATCCCATTTTTCAAAACGGACTTCAGCGTAATCACACTCTTCGCCCGGTTCGCTGCACTCTCCCGGTCAACCATCACCACCGTATTCCGGTAGAGAAACCCGAAAACTGGAATTTTTGCCATCTCCACTTTTCCAAGCGCCCGCACCGGCTGCCGGATCGCATTCACAATCATCGGTGCATCGAGGTAGGAAGAATGATTCGAAACAAAAATATATTGCTTACCAGGATTGTGGGGAGCCTCATAAATGATCGGCGACCTGATACCAATCAGAAAAAACCAGGCATCAGACCAGTAACTGCAAATCCTATAGATAGCAGTACCCCCTCTTATCTTGCCAAAAAACGAAGCAATGATGATAAAAGGAGTCAATACCAGTAGGAATACCGCAAAAAAAACTATAGCATAAACAGCATAGAGCACCCTGAAAAACTTCATAATAATTATTTGCAGTCGCACTCAAACTCCTTGTCCAGATCAATGCAGGTGATCACCTTTGTTTTTAAATCACACTGACCGAACACAATCCTAACATGCTGGTTGTCGCCCGATGTATATCCTTCGAGCGCGTAAGACGGACAGGGAGCATCGTTTACATCGGATTTTTTGTAATTGATTTTTCCTTCTTTCATGATCTCTTCCACCTCTGCCTGCGTAATTTCCCGGCATTCCATTCTGCATTTTGCATGCGTGGTATACTCGATATAAGAAACCCGCCGGTCAAAGCCACGGTTCCGGTTTACCTTTGCCGTTTTTGTCTTTTTCTCCGTTGCAGCCCCGCTTTCGCCTGTACAGCGCTTTATGGCCAGGGCGGCAACTACCAACACAATCAGCAGAATATAAGGGAGGGCTTTTTTCATCAGTTAATTCTTTGCAATCTACATAAAGTTAGGGGTATGCCTTAACTTTGCGGCCTTATGGCAGAAGCAAAATCAGTGGCATTTCATACCCTGGGCTGCAAATTGAATTTTTCGGAAACATCGGCGATATCCAGACTCCTGGAATCCGAAGGTTTTGAAAAAAAGATGTTTGAAGAACAAGCGGATGTTTATGTCATCAATACTTGCTCTGTCACCGACAATGCCGACAAAGAATGCCGTTACCTGGTTCGGAAGATACAGAGATCTTCTCCTGAAAGCCTGGTCGTCATCACGGGTTGCTACGCCCAGCTGAAGCCCGCCGAGATTGCTTCAATACCAGGAGTTGATCTCGTCCTAGGCGCAGCTGAAAAATTCAACATCGCGCGACATATCCGCGAATTCAGCAAAGGCGATTCTGCCAAAATCTGCAGCTGCGATATCGAAGACGTGAATGGATTTACCGCCTCCTGGTCGATGAATGACCGAACCCGCACATTTCTGAAAGTACAGGATGGCTGCGATTACAATTGTTCCTTTTGCACCATCCCGATGGCTAGAGGAAAAAGCCGCAGCGACACCATTGAAAATGTGGTGAAGCAGGCATATGAACTTGCCCTTTCAGGAGTGAAAGAAATTGTACTGACCGGTGTCAACCTCGGTGATTTCGGTAAAGGCTCCGATGGCAACCGCAAACATTCCGAATCATTTTTTGAATTGATACAGGCGCTTGACAAAGTGGAGGGCATCAGCCGCTATCGCATCTCATCGATCGAACCCAACCTGCTCACCAATGAAATCATAGAGTTTGTTGCGGGCAGCAATAAGTTCATGCCGCATTTTCATATACCCATGCAGAGTGGCAGCAATAAAATCCTCGGGCTGATGCGCAGAAGATACAAACGCGAACTGTATGCCGAGAAGGTTGCGCGCATCAAAGCATTCATGCCGCATTGTGCAATCGGAGTGGATGTAATCGTTGGATTTCCCGGCGAAACAGCCGAAGACTTCAACGATACCCTACAGTTTCTTCATGAGCTGAATGTGTCTTATCTCCATGTATTCACTTACTCCGAGCGCGATAATACCCATGCACTGGAAATTAAGCCTGTAGTGCCTCAGCACCTGCGTAACGAACGAAATAAACAGTTACGGAACTTATCGTTTATGAAGTTGAAATATTTCACAGAAGCGCACAACGGTACAACGCGTAAAGTGTTGTTTGAAAAGCAGGATAAATATGGAATGATGGAAGGTTTTACCGATAACTACATCAAGATAACTACAGCCTTTCGTCCAGAGTGGGTTAATCAATTGATTGACTGGAAGATTTGTTAATAATTACCAAATCATTAAGAAACTTTTTCGGCAGCTTTCCCGTTTAAGTACAAATGAAGTGTTAGAATGGACCTGAAGAAATACCATGTTACGATTGATTTTGAGTTGAGCGACGAATTTATGTCGCTGGTCCCCGCCCACCGGTCCTATATCAACAAGCTTATCAATAAGGAGATCATCGATCATTATGCAGTGAGTATGGAAGCAAAACGCATATGGATCACCATCAGCGCTATCGACAAAGAGTCGGTAGATGAGTTTATCGGCAAATCCCCTTTGTTTGAGTACTTCAAGTACTATGTAAATGAACTGGCCGTATTGGATGGCATTACTTACCGCCTTCCGCAGGTTCAGCTCAATTAATTTTTAGCCTTCAAAAACCATTTCGGTTTTTTCGCCAGCACTTTTCCATAAATGGGACAATCTTCATTGTGCGCACCCCGGAGATAACCGATGCTCATTAGAAATTCGTTGACAATCTCTCCTCCCGTAAATTTAAAAGTAGTTTTAAAAAGTTTCACCCATTCTTCTTTTGTGAGCGGATGATGTTTATCGAGCCAATTCTTAAAGGACCCATATTCTTTCTGAATGACCTGGATGCGTTTTGCATTTTCGATGGCCGCTTCGATTTTCAGCCGATTGCGTATAATGCCCGCGTCCTGCATGAGCAATTCTTTTTTGCGGTCGTTATATCGGGCTACTTTTTCGATGGTAAACTGGTCGTATGCCGCAAAGAAATTGTCCTGTTTGTTGAGAATGGTTGTCCAGCTCAAACCGGCCTGATTGATTTCGAGCACGAGCCTCGCAAAAAGGAGGTTGTCGTCTGTGATGGGAAATCCGTATTCTTTGTTATGATAGTGGACATGGACGTTGTTTTTGTCCATTTTTGCGACTGCGTGGCAGTAAGTTTTTGGTGAATCCATATGCAAAAAAAGGGAAAAAAAATTTTGTCGAAAAAGATTTGCCCTTATCTTTGCCCTCCCAATAAAAAAGGGAGTTTAGCTCAGTTGGTTTAGAGCATCTGCCTTACAAGCAGAGGGTCGGCGGTTCGACCCCGTCAACTCCCACAGACTGAAAGGGTTTTAGCGAGTGCTAAAACCCTTTTTTTATTCCATGTAATTTATGATAAGCAATAGTGGTCCAGAAAATTTTTGTTAATACTTTCGATATTTCTTACCACTTATCATGCAATGCGCGAGTATAGATTTCTAAAGAGTCAAGGCGCTGGCCATTGATTTTAAATTTAAAATATTGACCCATTTTTTTACCACCTGCTTTTTTGCAACGTTCGGATGCGAGACGATAAAATGAGCTAATAACATCTTTTATCGAATCAGGTACGATCGTATTATTTTGGGCCATGGCAGCTAAGCTGAGAAAATCTGTTGCTACACAATATTCATGCTTTCTGTAGTTTATTGAAGCATATCCAACTAATGCAACTAGTTCAGTCGAATCAGGAATATTGTCTGCAAAAAGGACTTATTGGAATGAGTCATTGAAAGAATATGTCCCTTATGGAGTTGTTTGGAAATTCGATGCCATAAAGCGTGTTATCGATGATGGATATCTGTTCAAAAACACCCGGCCTGTAGTTATGACAGTCGTCGCTAATCATTAGATCGCATATTTAAAATATCGCGTGGTGCGGTCAATCAACAATACGTTCCTTTTCCATGTCATTATTGAGAGTTTTCAGGACAATCAATCGACTTATCTTGCCGAAATATCTCCGAATAAGAACTTTGATAGGTTGGGAATCAAGAAAAGCTTTAATCGTGACAAAACTCTTCAGCAGTAAAACTGTCTCCATCATTCCTGATCGCTTTGAAAATAGCCGCCTGGGTTAGCAATGGGATAGTATCCGGTATAAAAGATGGCTGATGTTGATCGTCGCCAATGATATAAAACCGATAATCGATGACTTCCTGCCGACTTGAAAGCTGACCATGGAAATGAATACCTAAAAGTGTGTCCTGGCATTCGAAGCTTAATTTACAATCTTCACCTGGTAGCTTGCAAAGTATGGTTTTCATCATTTGTTGAAAGATAATCTAATGAAAGCTAGGAATAGCGTAACAAAAGGGTTTATTTCGCATTTATTCCGGAACTAAGGGTTACTTCAGCACAAATTTCACATTTACGCTCGCATTGACCCGAATCTTTGCAAAATCAATAGTAGGCGCGCCCATTTTATCACCCTGTATTCTCGTTTCACCATAATTCAAAAACCCTCTGTTCATCGTATTCGAAGCCGATAATGGACCGGCAAGTGCATCGTCCACAATATGTATGGCATTCCCGACCTGCTGGCCCAACTCCGCCGTGAACGCGACAGCCGTGGCCTTCGCATTCCGGATCGCCCGTGCACGGCATACATTGCGGATACTAGCCAACTCCGTATGATTCACATGACTGATAGACGCATTTGAAAGTCCCAAATCCTCCAGCTTCATAAAAACCTTGCTCGCCATACCTGCATCCCCCACCTTTAAAATGTATTCCTTGGATTTTAAGATGTCTTTTTTCTTCAGCAGATAATACCTGTAATTGCTCAGCATATCACTGCTGGTAAGATTCTTCTGAACATCAATTCCCAATGAAATCAGACCATCGATAAAACGCTTTTCCATGACCTCAAGCGACGTTCGGTCTCGATCATCTTTTTCTGATATCGTAATTTCAATAAATATCTCGTTCGGAGTAACCAGCGAATCGGCAAAACCGCTCACCTCTAAATAACTTTGATCAAGAAAATTCTTTTCCTGTGAATAGACCGCAATGCACGAAACAATTAACATCAGAATGCTCAGGGCTTTTTTCATATTCAAATAGTTTAGTAAATGAATATAGAATAAAGTATCAGATATCAATCGCCGTTCGTGGAGTACGTGGTGGGAAAAAGAAATCTCTAGGATGCCTTCGCATAAACTTCCATAACATGGCAAAAAACTCCGTATAGTCCCGCAGCCGGATGCCTCTCGACTTAACCGCTACAAAAAACGCGAGTGAAAAACTTACCAGGAAATTTAAAAAACCGATCAGCAAAACTCCCAGAATAACCGTCGCCATGTAATCTCCGGGTACCTGATGATCTATGCCGTAATAGCCGATTGCTGCATTACCCGCTGAGATGGTGATATGCCTGATATCAAATGGAATCCCCAGGAAAGAGCCGAGCGGACCGGCACAGCCTAGAAGGAAACCAAGGCACACACTACCAGCGAGGGCGCCTGAACTTTTATCGACAAAATTCACCAGCCTGTTGAGTTTTTTTGAACTCATGGAATTTACAAAAACAGGATGCGTGCGCAACCGGTTCGCAATATTGCCATATACTACGTGGTTCTCTACATAGCCCGCGATCAAGCCACTTATAAACAGAAACACCCCGGTAAAACACGCATAAAGCAAAGCCAGACTCGTGAAAGGATGCTGATCGGCCAGCAACTTCGCCGCAACCGTTCCTCCCGCAAGCTTCTGCTGAAAGATTATCTCATAGCTCCAAGCCAGTAAATATGTCAGCGGAAAAACAACGATCAGGTTTCCTGCAAACGAAGCAATCTGACTTCTGGAGACTTTTGAAACTGTTATGACAAGATTTCTTAAGTCAGGCTTTCCATGCTTCTGGCTATCGAGCGAACCTGCCACCGCCGAAGCCGTATACGCCGGTTGTTTGGTGGCCAGTGTACTATTGGTCTGATCCATCATCACAAAACCAATCGCATAGTTTGTACTATAAGCGAAGCCCTGCCAGAATATTGGAAGATGAACAAGACTCAGCACATTCTTAATAATCGCAACAAATGAAACAATCAGACCCCCGCCCATTGAACTTCGGAAAAGATTTTTAAAGTCCTTCCTGCTGCTGCTGATATACTGCTCACCCTTTCTGCCCTTGTGCTCTGCAATCTGGTAGGCCAGCAATCCAAGGTTTTCCGATAGAAAACCCCGAAGACTGTTCTTCCGGTTTTCATTTGTAATCACCGTGACAAAATAGTTTACAAATCTTTTGGTATTGAACTGATTGTCGGCATCGATGGCATCAACGATCAGCAACATTCTTTCGATCTGCTGTTCGAGTCTGACCATCACAAATGTCTGTGCGAGACTGGTGCCGTGTATAAGCCGCTGCTCCCTCACCCAAAGATTGCTCTGCCTGCAGTTGTAAAGATTTTCCTGGATATTGGAAAGCAGCAATCTCTTTTCGCCAGGCAGCAGTATTGCATGTTTCTCGACGTAGAGATTTACAAGACGGTTCTGTTCGATAAATGGCTGGATAGAAGTGCTGAAATCCTTGTAGCGGCTGGTGACCTCCTTTTCCATTCCCAGGGTTGTCATACGATATGACAAAATCTGAAGCGATTGATTGAGTTGACGGGTGAGTGCGGGGTCGGTAAGGTTGACTTGTATTCCAAGCAATTCAAAAAACCTGGACCATAAAATCGGGTCAATTTTTCCTACCCAGTAATGATCTGTTTTCCTGTAAAACACCCTGCTGATCACGTATAAAAAATCGTTTGGCTGCTGCAGCGATGGAAGGAACTTGTGTTTGATTTTGGCAATGAGTTCCTGCACAAATCCTCGTGAACTAACTATCCCGCTTTCGGTAAGTGCCATGGTGAGATTGCTGTTGAGAAACTGAGAGAGGAGTGATTTTCTCAGTCCGAAAAGCAGGGATTTATCCTCCAGCAGTTTTCCGATAACTACCATAAAGCGGGTTTCCGCCTGCGCGATATCCCTGAATTTAGCAGGCCTGATGTTCTTGACCAGCTCGACGAGGAACTCGATACCTTTGTTGCCGCCGCTGAGAGTTAGCACAACAGCCTTCCCGTCTGCCGAGGGTGCAGTGTTCTTTGTACGTCTCAGCAGTCTTATCATATTGATTATAAGCGTGAAAATGGTGCCAATGTTCGAAGAAATCCAGATTTAATGACAAAAAAGCTGGTATTAATGTTGCAAATGATGACATATTGAAGCATTATTTTAATTTTACATCAAATTCTCTGATTAATGACAGCATACCTTGAACAGCCAGGCATCTTAATGGATGAGGATGTGCTGATTGCAACTGAAGTAGACAAGTCCTGCCAGCTGATAGTCTGGAACGATGAAGTGAACACTTTCGAGTGGGTTATCGAAACCCTGATGGATGTTTGCAAACACACTGAAGAACAGGCTGAGCAGTGCGCCCTCCTCATAGACAGCCAGGGTAAATATGCCGTAAAGTATGGCAGCTACGAGAATCTAAAGCCCATGTGCGATGCGATAACGGAAAGAGGCATTAATGCCACCGTGGAGATCACTGCGGATTAACGAATTACCGCATGGCGCTTTTTGCACTCGACAAAGACATCAACTTTCCACCGGTCCATCTTGCTGAACCCGATGGCCTGCTTGCCATTGGGGGCGATCTATCCGAAGCGCGACTCCTCAAAGCATATGCAATGGGGATATTTCCCTGGTTTGAAGGTGACACTCCCCTCTGGTGGTCACCCAATCCGAGGTTCGTGCTATTCCCGTCTGAACTGCAGGTAAGCAAGAGCATGCGCCAACTTTTAAAACGCAAGGAATTTCGCTTTTCCATCAATCAGGATTTTGAACAGGTTATCTGTAACTGCAAAACAACTTTCAGAAAAGACCAGGCAGGCACATGGATTACAG
>JACMLD010000191.1 GCA_014379785.1 Chitinophagaceae bacterium | reverse complement strand
TTTCTACTTTCTACTTCTCTTCCCTTCCTACTTCCAGCTTTCAACTTCCTACTTTCAACTTCCCCCTCTCCCCCCTTGGCATTGCTTTTTCTATCTCATAAATTATGGGAAATCTGACGATTATCCAGTTTTTTCACTGGTATTATCCTTCTGAAAATAATCTCTGGCTTCACGCAGCAGAGCAGGCGGCTCATTTAAAAGAAATGGGTTTCAATTTCGCCTGGCTGCCGCCAGCATACAAATCCGCAAAAGGCGATACCGAACCTGGCTACGCCGTTTATGATCTTTATGACCTGGGCGAGTTTTATCAGAAAGGAAGCATCCGCACGAAACACGGCACCAGGGAAGAATACCTCCGGGCAATCGGTGCTCTTCGCGACAACGGCATCGGAGTGCTCGCCGACGTCATTTTCAACCACCGATTTCACGGCGATGGCAAAGAAATAGCGACCATTCAAAAAGTAAGCACAGAGAACCGGACCGAGTTTGAAGGAGAACCCATGTCAACCGATGTCTCCACTGTCTACAATTTTCCCGGCCGCAACAAAAAATACTCAAACTATACCTGGGATCACCACAGCTTCTCCGGAACCAGTGTCAATGGAGAGATCTTCATGATTCATAATGAGTATACAAATGGCACCTGGGGAAAAGTCATTTCAAACCAGTTTGGCAATTTCGATTATCTCATGGGTGATGATGTGGAATTTCGTAACCCTTTTGTAAGAGAAGAGCTGAAGCAATGGGGAAAATGGTATATAGAAAACACGGGTGTTGCCGGATTCCGGCTCGACGCGCTGAAACATATGCCTACAGATTATTATGCTGAATGGATTGATTTTTTAAAAGATACTTTCAGGCGCGACTTCTTTTTTATCGGGGAATGCTGGCGAAATGATCGACAGATGCTGATGGAATATCTGGATCAGACTGCGGGACGGATTCAGCTTTTTGATGTGCCACTGCACGCTAACTTTTTCGAGGCTTCTCAAAAAGGACGTGACTATGACCTTCGCAGCATTTTCAACAATACCCTGGTGCAGGTCAGGCCTGAAAGAACCATCACATTTGTTGACAATCATGATACACAGCCATTGCAGGCACTGGAGTCTTTTGTGGAAGCATGGTTCAAGCCACTCGCAACTGCGGTTATACTTCTCCGTGAACAAGGTATTCCATGTGTATTTTATCCGGCCGTTTACGGCGCAGCATATTCTGATGAAGCGAATGGGCAAACCAGGAATATCAAAATAGAACCTGTTCCCGGTATAGAAAGGATGCTTCATGCAAGAAGAGATCTGGCATTCGGATACCAGCATGACTATTTTGATCATCCAAATGTCGTGGGCTGGACAAGAGGTGGTAAAGATGAAATGGCACTATCCGGTTTTGCTGTACTTATCAGTAATGGTGATGATGGATACAAAACCATGAGTGTAGGCAGACGAAATGCAACCAAGGTTTTTGTCGACCTGCTTGGACATAGACCGGAAAAAGTGACCATTGATCAGGATGGCGGGGCAGAATTCTTTGTCAGCGCAGGGTCGGTATCTGTGTGGGTGGATGAGAAATATCTTTCGGTAGAAAACAATAAGTGATGTCAGAACTGTGCTACCATGCTTCTCATGAGCAATTTGCGCCTTCGCGTCTGCTGAAACTTGTCATCGAAGCCGAGAAGGCAGGAGTTGAATCAATTCATTCTTCCGATCATTTCCATCCGTGGAGCGTTGCCCAGGGACAAAGCGGATTTTCCTTTGCATGGCTGGGTGCAGCAATGCAGGCCACCACTGTTCCTTTTAGTGTGGTATGTGCTCCCGGACAAAGATATCATCCCACGATAGTCGCGCAGTCAACTGCCACACTGTCTGAAATGTTTCCCGGACGCTTAAACGTAGAACTGGGAAGCGGTGAAGCATTGAATGAAATGATCACCGGCGAGCCGTGGCCCGACAAGCAAACAAGGAATGAAAGACTGCTGGAATCGGTAAATGTTATCAGAGCACCGGCATTCGTGGCTCAGCTATTTGTGAGTTGATTATGTTCTTTTCTTTGATACTACAAAAGGAAAGAGGAAATCTGCTGCAATCGCGCCTGCTTCCAGCCATCTTCTTTTTGCCCGGGGTCCGTTGAGGATCGGGTTGAAGGGCTTCTGCAGTTCGTGGTTGAGCCCTTCATATGTCTTTAGCAGGTTGGGAATGTTTTCTTTCGTTGCCACCCGATGAATGATTCCGCTCCCATATATTGGAATGCCGGATGTGTAGTATAAAACAATGCGGTCCTTTTTGCCATGGGCGCTGATGATGGGAATCATTGTGTTTTTTAGCCAGCTGGTATCATAGACCGCTCCCCAGAAATTTATCACGCCAATGATATGGTGCGGATTGCGTTGCGTGGAAAGGCTTGCTGAATCGGGTCTGCCTGCGAGCTTTGCAAGATCTTTTTTGCTGCTGTATACTGCCTGAATGGCTGTCATACCACCTGCTGAGTTTCCCGCGAGGATGATCCTGTTGGTATCTATGCGGTAAAGTTTTGCATTTTTTTTGAAGTAGTCAATGGCCGCTTCGGTATCTGTCACGGCTTCGAAGCATCCATCGGCCAGGTCAGCGAACCTTTTGAGGGGTCTTTTTTTACTTTTCCGGTAATTGATTGCAGCACATACATATCCACGTCTGGCGAATGTTTTACTCCACAGGGGCGTGCCTCTGGAAGTTTTGTTTCCAAATTTGAATCCGCCTCCGTGTATCCAGATGATCAGAGGTCTGGCGGTAAGTGTATCGTCTTTGGCTTCGAACCAGTCGAACCGGTGATCTCTTTTTTTTGTATCGGCTATGGAATCGGGTTGATACCTGAGATTTTTTTTGACTGTTATTTCTTTGAAGATATAGTCGCGGTAACGGATATCCGTATCCTGTGCGAAGGAGGTAGCGGTTATCAGTATGGCAAAAGAAAAAAGGAAACTGAACATGTTTTTCATCAAATCGAAATACAATCCAGTTCCTTTTATGTTCAAATTTTATTCGTTGCCCGAGCGTTTGTAGGTGAAGTTTTCGCCCTGGAGAACCGGGCTGGGGCCGGTTAGTGCGCCTGCAGCCTGGGAGAGTTTAAAGTCTTTGAAGAATATTTCGAAGAGCCAGGGTTCAAATTTGAATTCGAAGAAATTGTGGTCTTTGTTTGTGACGGGGAAAATGGAAATTTTTTCCGGACAGAATTCGAATATCAGTTCGATGCTGTCGATGGTTTGTGGTTCGAATTGGAAGGTGCCATCTTCCTTTGCCATCGCTTCCTGGGTTTTTCCCCCTCCTTTTACGATACAATACACATACCTCAGAATGTTTTCATTCTGATCTTTGACACTGATATGGATGTCCTTGCCATCTTTTTGTGATGAGGCAGTGAGTGCGAAGTCGAGCCCGGGCTTCTCTTTGCTGTTAAGGACAACCTGGTTGTTTTTTATTGACCAGGTGCCCTGGCCGAAGCGGTCGAGAGCGCCCTGGGAGAAAAAGAATTGAAAAGTGCTGTCGTTTGCGAGGTTGAATCCTGATGCGGTTTCCGGAACGCCGCGGAGATAGTATTCACCAACCGGCGAAGAGACTTTTGTCTGTGCTTCCATTTTTAAGAAAATAAATAATGATGAGAAAATAAAGAATATACGGACCATGAGATTTGGGTTAGTTGTGACTTGTGAGAAAGATCATGAGTTGGGTGGCTGCTTTTATTACAGGTCCGCCCATGGCGTCTTTTTCCAGTATCTCGAAAGGGCCCTGGCCAAAGTAAAGGCCGTCTGAAACCAGGAAGCTGAGTCGCACCTGTGCTACGTCGGGTTGCGGGAGTCTGTCGTTATGCCATTTTCCGATGCGGCTGACTACTTCATCCCCGGCAGTGAAAAGCTGGTCGATGATGTGTTCAGACTCGCGGTTGCGCGTTTCCCATACCACTATCTTTCCAGAATGGTTGAGGTAGCGGGCAGTCCCGTCTTTGTATGCTGCGATGACGTCGAGTCCCTCCTCAAGTCCAACTTCAACCACTACGCCGAGCAGTTCTCTTCTTTCGGCGGGGTATCCCTTTTCCTGCAACCGGCGGTAAGCCATCATGCATGCGCGGGTTTCTGAATTTTCATCCAGAATGATTTTACGGAGAAGCTCCGCATCCGGATTTGAAGAGAGAAGGGTATTCCAGGTAGAGGTTTCAGCAGCATCTTTCATGTCGCTGAATAAATCCATGTCGTCACAAAAAAGCATATTGTAAATCTTATTGAA
Source organism: Chitinophagaceae bacterium (assembly GCA_014379785.1). Taxonomy (GTDB): domain Bacteria; phylum Bacteroidota; class Bacteroidia; order Chitinophagales; family Chitinophagaceae; genus JACMLD01. The sequence continues at coordinate 4,064 of JACMLD010000191.1, read as the reverse complement.
TCCCTTGTCGCTATATGGACTGATAGACATCTTTGTCATATTTAGATTTTATGGTTTTGAGTTGATGTTGTGAAGCTAAGATCTTCGTCCACCCGGCTGCTCAGGAATTCGTGAGCGAGCACTGCTGGTTTGCGGACGGCTGTTGGCGGAGTTTTTGCATATCATTGCAAAACCCACTTTATTAGCTGAAACACCATTTATGCCCCAGCGATACCCCTTTTACTTTAAACTATGCCTGGTACTGCTCATGCTGGTACTGATTGGCGGGATTCTTTTTATCGGACAGGACATCCTCCTGCCGCTGCTTTTCTCCATCGTCTTCGCGATTTTACTCGTACCTGTCAGCAACCTCATGCAAAGAATCGGCATTCCGCGGGTAGGGGCGATGCTTCTTACCATATTGCTCGCCCTTTCATTTTTTGGCGCCCTCGTATATTTTCTTTCAGCACAGGTTGCCTCTTTCCTGGAAGATGTGCCCACCATCAAAAAAAATCTGAATGCCCATATAAACAGCCTTCAGAAATGGGTAAGACAATCATTTAATATCAGCGTCAGAGAACAGGATAAAATGGTTTCGGAAGCTACTGGCAATCTCAAAGACTCCGGAACGGGTGTGCTCGGCAACACAGTCTTTACCGCAGCATCCTTTCTGTTTACCTGCATTTTGCTACCTCTCTATACTTTTTTGATAATGTTTTATAAAGACCTTATCAAGAAATTTCTTCTCGATGTGTTTGATACCTCGCACAAAAGCAAGGTTCAGGAAGTACTTTCTGAGTCGAGGACCATCATCCAAAGCTATATGGTAGGCCTGCTGATTGAAATGGCCATAGTCACCGGTCTCAATGCTGCAGGCTTTTTTATCATTGGTATCAAGTACGCCATTTTTCTTGCTGTACTATCAGCAATACTCAATATGATTCCCTATATCGGCATGCTGATCGCTTCCGTGATCTGTATGGTCATCACACTGACTACAAGCAACAATCTGAGCGATATCATCTGGGTGGGAGCAGTACTTGTTTTCGTGCAGTTTCTCGATAATAATATTATCATGCCTTATGTGGTCAGTTCAAAGGTCCGTATCAATGCACTTGTTAGTATTCTCGGTGTGCTGATTGGCGGATCCATTGCAGGCATCGGAGGAATGTTCCTTTCCATTCCCGGCATTGCCATACTTAAGGTAATTTTTGATCGTGTGGACGATCTCAAACCCTGGGGAATGCTTATGGGCGATGATTATGTGAAGCTTAAACCGCGAATACACAAGCGATTGGGAAAAAAGGCGCCAATTAAGAAATAATTCGGATAAATTATTATATTGTGGGTCGACCCCCTAAGTCCTGACCGGTTCATTTAAACCAATTATCATGAAAAACCGCTTCACAGCTGTAGCTCTGCTATTGCTAGGACTTAGTCTCAATGCAAATTCGCAAACCAATTTCAGTCTCAATTCTAACGGCGTAAACAACTTTGTGAGAGTTACGAGCTTTCCGACTCCAGCAAATGAAATCACCGTAGAGGCTTGGATCAATCTCAGTACTATTCCCGATGAGTATGGTGGAATCGTGTCAAAGTGGAACGAGGGAGGATTTTTCTCTTTTGAGATCGGCATCAACAATTTCAACGAATTTTATTTTCAGAAAAGCAGTGATGGCACAGCCACTGACTATCTCGCCACCACGATCAGCCTCGGTCCCAATCGCTGGTATCATGTGGCTGCGACCTATTCAACCACAGACAATGCAATGGCCGTTTTTGTGGATGGTGTGCAGAACAATACAATGACTGCTTCTGCCGGTCTTTTCAACAGTGCATACAATCTTTCTGTCGGTGCCACACACGATGGCGCATTGTATTCCTTTCCGGGTCAGATTGACGAAGTCAGAATCTGGGGCACACGCCGCACTGCCTCACAGATCAGCTTAAATATGTACAAGGGTTTGTCGGGCGCTGAAGCCGGACTCGCAGGATATTTTAACCTCGATGAAGGTGCAGGTGCCACTGCCACAAACCTGGCAAATATTTCATTGAACGGATCGCTGATCAATTTCAGTCCAAATCCGGCAACAACTTATAATACCGCCGGTGGCTGGGTGTTTTCCACCTCTCCTGTAGCGCGCGGATACAGCGGACCCGCAGGGGTCGGCGCTACCGACGGCACATCTGCTCTGAAACTTTGGTTAAAAGCCGACAACGGTGTTTCATCAGGCGGAGACAATACTCCCGTTACTCAATGGAATGATTTTTCAGGAAATAATCTCAATGCTTCACAGGCATCTCCCGGCAATCAACCAGTATTCAAAGCCGCTGCCATCAATGGCCGCCCTTCCATTGAATTCAATGGCACCAGCAGTTTTCTTTCTACTCCGGCAGCACAATTGTTTAACAATACCAGCTCGCCGCTGATAAGTTATGTGGTCTTTAATGCTGCGTCCGTCGGCAGTCAGCGTTTTCTGCTGAACCAGCCGTCGGCAGCCACTTCCGGAAATTATGAATATGGTTACAGCACCGGTGCCGGCGCTGCCGGAAATTTTGGCCTGCAACAGGGAAATGGAAACGCTGTTGTCAAATCAGCCAATCCATACCTCTCAGCTGCTGTAAATTACATCAGCGCAGTACAACTCAGATCCGCCGGCACATCACCGGCTAACGTGGAAATTTTTGTGAATGGAAGTACCGCTGCAAAGATGAATGACGGTGCAGGATATCTTTCCGCTGGGGCTTACAACACTCAGACATCACCATTGTATATTGGTGCGAGGATGAACCAGCAGGTGACGCTTGACGCATTGCACAGCGGACAGATTGCTGAATTGATGGTATTTGGCGCGGATCAAAATACAGTCCAGAGAAATCTGATCAATAATTATCTGTCGTCTAAGTATGGCATTACGCTCGCAGCCGGACAATACTTTTCCGGAGGCGCCGCTTATGGAAATGATATTATCGGTACGGGCCGCGATGCCGACGGCGCTTCGGCCATTGCATCTGGCGGCGGTTTGTGGCTTGCGAATACAAGTTTTGCAAAAGACAATGGTGATTATATTGTAGCGGGTCACAACAATCTGAATGGTACAGATGCAGTAACGGGTGCAGGTGCCAGCAATTTCAGATATTCACGTTTGTGGTTCATCACAAAGACAGATGTGGGTGCCAACCATGGACTCAGCAATATTGGTTTTGATCTCGGACAGCTCGGTGGACCGGCAACGGCCGCTTCCGCCGCTTCATATCGACTGTTGTTCAGTTCGGATGGAGTCAGCTTTACGCCGGTGACAACCATTTCAACAGATATCGTTAACTCAAACCAGGTAAGATTTTTGCTAAATGCGAACAACCTGATATCCGGATATTATACCATCGGTGCGACTACCCTTAGTGCGCTACCTGCGAATTTGCTTTCATTCACCGCAACAAAACAGGGCAATTCTTCTCATATTAAATGGTCAGCTTCCAATGAAGTAGATTTCGATCGGTTTATTGTTGAAAGAAGTTCGGATGCCCTCTACTTTCAATCGATTGGCTCCGTGACTGGGAATAAGGGCACAGGAAAATCGGACTATTTTTTCAATGATAAATATCCGGCCAGTGGCGTCAACTATTACAGGTTGAAACTCGCAGATCGCAATGGAGATCATACCTATTCGTCCGTAAAATCTGTGACGTTCGAGAGGATCCAGATTTTCTCGGTATATCCGAATCCGGTGGTCAACAGTCTGTTTGTACAGGTTGCTCCCGGTGAGGTGATCAAGTCGGTCAACTTGTTTGCCATAGATGGCAAGAGGATCAATGTAAAGGCTGTTGTGAATGGAAGTCGCGCAACAGTGCCGATGACACCATTGAAGAAAGGCAGTTATATCATCGAGGTAACTACAGAAAAAGAAAGTTACCGTCGCACGGTTGTTAAATAAACTATTGTTTGATCGTTTCCTGTTCCCTTACGTGTTCGTTTTTCTGAACATGAAACGGGAGAAGATTTTTTCTGAGCAGGTGCCTGGCGCGGACTTTGTCGATATATACAATCTGAGTTTGCGCAGTATCTGCCACCATAAAAAAGTTAC
>JACMLD010000190.1 GCA_014379785.1 Chitinophagaceae bacterium | reverse complement strand
GATATGCCGCACTGACCTTACGCCAGGGCAAGATGTCCCAACTTCCGTCCGTAAGCTTTTCCACCAATGCCGGTCTCAGCTCAGGAAGAAACCAGGATCCTACCAACTTCAGCCTGATCACCACCAGCTACCTTTCCAGCGGTTATTCATTGCAGATAGGGATGGATATCTTCAACTGGTTCAGCAAAAGAAACAATATCGCCGGTAACGAACTCGACCTACAGGCAGCAAACGCCGCGGTTGATAAACTCCGCAACGACATCGCACTGAATGTGGCAAATGCCTACCTCAACATCCTGCTGACCAAGGAGCAGGCAAATATAGCCGCAGTGCAATTGCAGCAAAGCCAGGCACAGCTCACCAATACCAGGAAACTCGTCAACGCCGGCTCGCTGCCCGAACTCAATGCTTCTGAACTGGAAGCGCAGGTAGCACGCGACAGCGCAAACTTTATACAGGCGCAAACCAACACGGTCCAGAACACCATTCTGCTGAAAGCCCTGATGAACCTCGACCCGGCGCAACCATTTGAAGTGGAAGCCCCACCCGTAGAGCAGATTCCGGTAGAAAACATTGGAGATCTGCAACCCGATGCAGTTTACGCACTCGCCCTTACCAACCAGCCACTGCAAAAAGTCAATAAACTTAAGATCGAAGCCAGTAAGAAATATGTGCTCGCATCCAGAGCCGCCATGTATCCTACGTTTTCACTATACGGCAATCTCGGCACCACCTATAACAACCAGGCAAGAGAGGTTACCGGTGTAAGCCCGGTTAATGCCCCGCTGGGAAAAGTCAGCGTGAGCGGTACAGATTACGATGTATTCCCACTTCAGCCATTCAACAACTTTACCTACGGAAATATCGGCTACACCAATCAGCTCAACCAAAACTTCAGACAATCAGTGGGTATCAATCTGAGTGTCCCGATACTGCAGGGATGGAATCTGAGAACCCAGTACAACCGCAGCAAACTGAATGTAGAGTCGCTCACCCTCCAGCAGGACCTCGATAACTATACACTCAAACAAAATATTTACCAGGCATACACGCAGGCCACAGCAGCTTTGCAGAAATTTGAAGCCAATAAGAAAGTTCAGCAGACTGCACAACGCAGCTTCGATTTCGCTCAAAAACGCTACGATATCGGCCTTTTAAACAGTATCGACCTGGTCACCAGCCAGAACAATCTTTACCGTGCAAAGCTCGACGTAGTCTACGCGCAGTTCGACTATGTCTTCAAAATGAAAGTGCTCGAGTTCTACAAAGGACAGGGCATACGCCTTAAATAAGAATTGACCCCACATATACAACACAAAAGAAACACTGTTTTATGAGCAAGAAATTTATCTGGATTCTGGTAAGCATCGTGCTACTTGTGGTAGTACTGATTGTACTTCAAAAATCCGGAGCATTTGGCAAGGACGAAGGCATGAAAGTGACCGCAGAAAAAGTTCAGAAAAGAACGATCATCGAAACGGTGACTGCAAGCGGAAAAGTATATCCTGAAATTGAAGTGAAAGTGAGCCCGGACATATCCGGAGAAATCGTTGAACTCAATGTCATCGAAGGTGACAGCGTAAAACGCGGACAGGTACTCGCACGCATCTATGCTGACCTCTATGCTACACAGCGTGATCAGGCCGCTGCCACTGTAAATCAGCAACAGTCAACCGTGGCCAACAGCACCGCAATGCTCGAGGCGCTGAAAAGTTCGCTTGAGCAGGCGCAGAACACTTTCAACCGCCAGAAACAATTGCTGGATGAAAAAGTAATCTCAAGATCGGAATTTGAAATAGCACAGAACGGATTGAGGACTGCACAGGCCAATTACAATGCAGCTTTGGCGGGCATCAGAGGTGGTCAGGCAGGTGTGCAAAGCGCACAGGCAAATCTTTCCCGCGCCAGCAAAGATCTCAGCAGAGCCACGCTGGTAGCGCCGATGGATGGTATTGTTTCTCTTCTGAGCGTAAAAAAAGGAGAACGCGTAGTGGGAACTGCACAGATGACAGGTACAGAAATGATGCGCATTGCAGACCTCAACAAAATAGAAGTAAGGGTTGACGTGAGTGAAAATGATATTCCGAAAGTGCATCTCGGCGACTCCGCCATCATCAACGTGGACGCCTACAATAAAAGAAAATTCAAAGGCATCGTAACACAGATTGCGAGCAGCAACAAAGGTGCGGCTACACAAAGCGCCGGAGCATCTACCGATGTGACCAACTACGAAGTGAGAATCCGACTGCTCGCTTCATCATACAGCGACCTGATCGATCCCGCCAAACCAAAAAGCTTTCCTTTCCGTCCGGGAATGACCGCCAGTGCCGACATCCAGACCAAGAGACATGAAAATGTGCTGTCTGTTCCCATCAACTCCGTATCAACAAGAGAAAAAGGAAGCGACAAAGTAGTAGGCGAGAAAAAAGCAGACGCTCCAACCCCAGACGCACCGGACAATGCAGACGCGAAGGAAGAAAAAACAGCAGAGGACCTGGATGAAGTTGTGTTCATCGTTCAGGCGGATAAAAAAGTAAAAAAAGTAGTGGTAAGAACCGATATTCAGGATATCAACAACATCGAAATCCTCAGCGGATTGAAAGATGGCGATATGGTGGTAACAGGACCCTACCGCACAGTGAGCAAGATTTTGAAAGACGGCATGCTGGTAAATGTGACCACGCAGGAGAAGCTGTTTGAAAATAAAAAATAGTATGACCTTTGCCGTTATAGGAAGCGGAAGCTGGGCCACGGCCCTTGCCAAGATACTTACCGATAATAAGGCGGCTATCAACTGGTGGGTAAGGTCTGCAGAAATTGCAGACCATATCCTTGCCAGGCATCACAATCCGCGTTACCTCAGCACAGCCTATTTCGACACATCGCTGCTGAAAATTCACACGGATCTTGCAGAAGCAGTAAAATCGAGCGACGCAATCATCATTGCCATGCCCTCGGCATATATCGCGGAAAGCTTTGCCGCACTAGGGCCCGATGCTTTCAAAGGCAAACAGATTATCTCCGCCGTGAAAGGAATTCTTCCTGCCCACCATCTGCTGCTCAACGATTATCTGAAAAAGGAATACGATTTTGACCTGAATGATTACTATACCATTATGGGCCCCTGCCATGCGGAAGAAGTTGCGGCAGAAAAGCTCTCCTATCTTACTTTTTCAGGGCTCGACGAAGAAAAAGCGGACAATATAGCGATGGCATTCGACTCATATTATCTGAAGACTATTGTAAACCATGATGTCTATGGCGTGCAGTACGCAGCCATTCTAAAAAACATTTATGCACTGGGTGCCGGCATCGCTCATGGCCTGGAGTATGGCGACAATTTTCAAAGCGTTTTGATCGCAAACTGTGCGGACGAGATGGCCGGATTTCTCAGGAAAGTCGGCATCAGCAATATCGATGTTGGAATACATGGGACAGACAACCCGCTTTCGAAACGCAAGAGCGCGAACTATGCTGCTTCGGTTTACCTGGGTGATTTGCTGGTCACCTGTTATTCACTCTACAGCCGCAACCGCAGCTTCGGCAATATGATTGGGAAAGGATATTCTGTTCGGACTGCACAGCTTGAAATGAATATGGTGGCTGAAGGTTATAACGCCAGCAGATCCATCTTTGAAATCAACAAAGAAATCAGGGCAGACATGCCAATAGCGGAAACGATCTACCAAATTCTCTGGGAGAAACTTCCACCTGCAAAGGGATTTAAATCGATTGAAGAAACGCTGATCTGATTACTATGCGGCTTTCTTACGCTGGCGTAGATGCTGTATTGCCTGCACCGCTGCAAGGATAATCACTGTTGTGATCAGAACGGGGGCCGCAAAGCCTGTAAATGAAAAAGGCATACCGTAAATTACCTTATTATCTGGTCTCCTCAAAGCCGTTCAGCACTTTTAACAGGATTATCCATCACGAAAAGATCCGAGGCAATGCCATCGGCGAAGAGCTTGCCTGCGGGAGTCAGTGTGATTCGTTGTCCGTTGACAACAGCGTGTCCCAAACCCACATATTTTCGAACAGAATCCAGCACCAGTGCGGAATATTTGTAGCCGGCAATGGTTGTTACATGGTCGAGATCGAGTCCATCACTGGTTCGGAGAGCGGTCATGATATATTCGTTGAGCTGCTGCTCAGTGGTGAGCAACTCCTTTTCTGCGGGAATTTCTCCATTCAGAATGGACTGAATATAAAGCGCATTGTTTGCGATGTTCCATTTTCTTTCAATGCCGTTGAAACTGTGCGCTGAAGGTCCGAGTCCAAGGTAGTGCACCCCTTTCCAGTAGTTTGAATTGTGGAGGCTCCGGAAACCCGGCTTCGCGAAATTGGAAATTTCATAATGTTCGTAGCCCGCCTCAACAAGCCATTTCATCAAAAGCGAAAATTGCCTTGCCTGTTTTTCAGGATCTACGTTCTCCTTTTTTTTCAATTCCACCATTTTTTGCAGCGCGGTCCCGGGCTCAACCGTAAGCGCATAACAGGACAAATGCGGAATGTTTAGCGAAATAGCTGTCTGCACATTTGTCTCCCATTTTTCATCTGTCAATCCCGGTGTGCCGTAAATAAGGTCAATGGTAAAATTTTCGAAACCGGCGGAGCGTGCAATGTCAATACAGTTCGTGGCCTGAAGGGCATCGTGTGCGCGGTTCATCCAACGGAGGTCTTCTTCAAAAAAAGACTGGATGCCGATGCTCAGACGGTTAAATCCCGCTTTTCGCCAGCCGACAGCAAAAGAAAGGCTGAAGTCATCGGGATTGGCCTCGAGGGTTATCTCTGCAGAAGGACTCACATCATAGTGGTTGCGCAAGGCAGAGAGTATCGATACCAGGTCGCTTTTTGGCAGCAGGGAGGGTGTACCACCGCCAAAATAAATCGTCTCAATGCTACTGCCCGCCAGATATTGCTGCTGAAGGGCAGATTCTTTCAATAAAGCCGAAATAAAATCGTTCTGTAGCGCAGTGGATGTAGAGAAATGAAAATTACAGTAGTGACAGGCTTTTCTGCAGAAAGGGATATGAACATAAATGCCTGCCATACAATTTGTTTTCGGAAATTACAGCCCGTAAAAGAATGGCAAAGGTAAGCGCATATCCGGGCAGAAAATACATGATGACCATCCTGCTGGTCTGCTGCTGCGTATGCGGATTTTCGCAATATAAACTCAGCTATTTTCCTGTTGACCGCGACACAGCGTTTCTGGCAACGCTCAAATTGCAGGCGTCATTCCCTAACCGCCAGGTTTGCCTTCAGTACATCGACAAGTTACCCGCATTGCTCAATACAAAGGGTTATCCCGCTGCATCTGTAGACAGCCTCTCTTTTGACACCAGCTCCGCTGCTGTCTCCATCTTCGTTGGCGAGCCTTTTAAAATCACGGGCATCAGCACAAGAGGAGTAGAAAAGCGAATACTCGACAATATTGGCTTCAATGAAAAACAATTTGTCAACAAACCCATTCAGCCTGAGCAACTGCAGCAATTGCAGGAAAAACTGCTCGACTATTACGAAAACAACGGGCATCCTTTTGCAAAGGTGAAACTCGACAGTTTCATATTTGAAGAAGGAGCCATGAAGGCCAACCTGGTGGTGGAAGAAGGCCGGCTTTACAAGTTTGACAGCATCCGCATTTACGGAACAGGGAAGATCAGCAATGGTTTTTTACAGCAATACCTGGATATCAAAAACGGCAGCATCTATCAAAAGAAGAAGCTGCAAAACATCACGCAAAAGATCAGTGAGCTTCCCTATATGCAGGAGCAGCAACCGTGGAACCTCAGTATGCTCGGTACCGGGTCGATCATCAACCTGTACCTGCTTCCAAGAAAGAGCAGCCAGATCAACGTGCTGGTCGGGTTTCTGCCGGCAAATCAAACCGCAAACAACAGCTATGAGCAGGTGAGGACAAAACTCCTTTTCACGGGTGAAGCGAATGTGAACCTGCGCAATGCGCTCGGAAACGGGGAACTCATCGGGCTCAACTGGCAACAGATACAGCAGAAGTCGCCGCGCCTTAACCTGCAGTTTCAACAACCCTATCTATGGGGTTCGCCTTTCGGAATAGCCACCAGCTTTGATCTTTTCAAAAAGGATTCAGCCTATCTCAATCTAAATTTTCAGGCGGGTGTGCAGTATGCGCTTTCGATCAACCAGACTGGGAAGATTTTTATTCAAACTCTGCGCACCAACCTTCTGACGGTAGACACTTTGGTATTGAAATCGGAAAAAAGACTGCCCAATGAAATTGATCTGGGTTCGGTCAGTCTCGGCGTTGACTATGAGATCAACAAAACCGATTACCGTCTCAACCCCAGAAAGGGTTTTGAGCTGGCGTTGTCTGCATCTGCCGGCACGAGAAAGATCCGAAAGAACAACGTCATTCAGAAACTGTACGATCCCAATTTTAATTTTTCGACACTTTATGACACGGTTCAATTGAAGACTTACCAATTCAGGATAAAAGCAATTGGCGCAAAGTATTTCAGGGTTACGAAACAGTCGACCGTCAAAACCGCATTCAATGGGGGGTGGCTGCAGAGCCCATCTATATTCAGAAACGAACTTTTTCAAATCGGTGGGTACAAATTGCTGAGAGGTTTTGATGAAGAAAGCATTTTTGCCTCACAGTATGCAGTGGGTACAGCAGAATACAGATATATCATCGGAAGAAATTCTTTCTTTTTTGCATTTGCTGATCTGGGATGGGCCACCAACAAAAGCGTGCGGGTGAATACAAACAATACATTTATCGGGGCGGGACTTGGACTGGCATTCGAGACCAGGGCAGGTGTTTTTAATATTTCGTATGCAGCGGGCAAAAGAGATGATGTGAAATTTGACCTGAGGCAATCGAAGATTCATCTGGGCTATGTGAATTATTTCTAGCTATTGAAACGCGAACATTATTTTTGTACGGACATGATCCCATTTTTACGCTTACCTCTTTTGCTGTGTTTTTTTCTTGTTGCGTTTGGAGCAAAAGGCCAGGATTCTATTTCCCTGCCTGCGGCGCCACAATTACAAACGCCGGTTGCGCCGGTGGTCTATACCTATTCATTCAAGCCATCGGGAGACAGCTTGAAAGGGATCGAAAAGATTCGGCTCAAAGGAGGATGGAATTATCATATGGTTTTGAGTCAGAATCCGTATTTCCGTTTTTTTGATACCCCAACCATCCGGATCACACAGGAAAGACCCGATAACGGGAAGGAATCGCTTTTTTATCTTTTCGCAGGGCTGCTGTTCTTCTTCGCAGTGATAAAAATCAGCTTTGGCAAATACCTTAATAACCTGCTTGCCCTGGTCTTCAGGGTAAGTCTTAAACAAAAGCAGATTCGCGAGCAGCTGATACAGACACCGTTTCCGTCGCTGCTGTTAAACCTGTTTTTTGTGCTGGTGGCCGGCATTTATGTCGTGTTCCTGCTCCAGTATCACAATAAGGCAACCGGTGTCGGATTCTGGTGGTTGTGGTTGTATTGCATCCTGTTTATCGGCGCCATGTATCTCGTCAAGTTTCTCATACTCAAGTTTACGGGCTGGGTGTTTAATATGAGAGAAGGCGCTGATACTTATTTGTTTATCGTTTTTCTTGTCAATAAACTACTCGGCATTTTTCTCCTGCCGCTGCTAGTTATCATGGCATTTTCTCCCCCGTCCTGGTGGGCGGTTCTCGTTACCTTGTCTTATGTTTTGGTCGGCGGATTCTTCCTGTACCGCTACCTGGCGTCCTTCGGACCCGTGAGAAGGGAAGTAAAAGTTAGCCAATTTCACTTTTTTCTGTACCTTTGCGCCTTCGAGATTGCACCACTGATTCTGATATACAAGGTGTTGGTTAGTTTTTTGTAACTGTTTTTTTAATAATTGAGAAATTATATCAAATCGAGAAATGGTAAAAAACGGGGCTAAAACTGTTCAAAAAATTTTGATTACCCAGCCGAGACCTGAAACGGACAAGTCTCCTTATTTCGACCTTGCTCGAAAATACAGTGTCGAGATGGCTTTTTGTCCATTTATCAAGCTGGAAGGCATTCCCTCCAAAGAATTCAGAAAGCAGAAGATTGATCTTTCCCTTTTCACCGCCATTATATTTACAAGCAGAAATGCCATTGACCATTTTTTCAGGATCTGTGAAGAAATGAAGGTGGTTGTATCTCAGGATACCAAGTATTTCTGTATCTCTGAGGCCGTGGCGCTGTATCTGCAGAAGTTTATCCTTTATCGCAAGCGCAAGGTGTTTTACGGCGCAGACGGTACCAATAAGAGCATGTTTGATGTCATCAACAAGCACAAGGAAAACGAGAAGTTTCTTTATCCGTGTTCGGAGAATCAGCAGGACAATGAGATAGTCAACTGGCTCAAGACCAACAAGTGCGGTTATGCCACTCCTTTTATGTACCGTACCATCAGCAATGATATCCGTGAAGTTTTCGGTCAGCATGACTTTGATGTAATCTGCTTTTTCACCCCGAGTGGCGTAAAGAGTTTGTTCGACAATTTTCCCAAGTTTAAGCAAAACGGCACCCGTCTGGGCGCATTTGGCAATAATACTTCCAAGGCAATTGAAGATGCAGGGCTT
>JACMLD010000189.1 GCA_014379785.1 Chitinophagaceae bacterium | reverse complement strand
CTTGGCCACCCGCAGCCACTTTCAAACTTTGTATCGCTTTTGAAAAGGGCATTTCCACAAACGGCACAGTAGTAGGTGCCCACTTCTTTTGACGTTTCAAATTTGCTGGTCCAGGGTCTTTCGGTTCCCTTCTGACGGGAAATATAATAAATGTCCGAGGGAAGGATTTTTTTCCATTCTTCTTCCGAAAGATTCACAGGACTGCTATCTGTCTTGCTGAAAACCGGGTTTTTTTTGTCAATGCTATCCATAACTTTCTGTTTTTTATCTGATTGCGAATAACTGCAGTTGGCAAACAATACCGGGAGCATCATTATCATTGCACACCTGAATAACTTTTTCATACACATAAATATTATAACAAATCTACGGTTCGTTGGTTGACTTAGATTGTGGGATTGCCCTCGGGAAAAGTTAAAAACAACGGGGAAATTTAAGGCTCAACCATTATATTTGTCCTTCTTCAAAGGGTTAAGCAACACATGTTCAATTTAATACTATTTGGACCTCCGGGAAGTGGAAAAGGCACTCAATCAGAAAAATTGATGGCCCGTTACGGCTTAAAGCACCTGTCTACCGGGGATTTGCTTCGCCATGAAATCGCCAATCAAACCATTCTGGGACTCGAGGCCAAAAGCCTGATGGACCAGGGCCAGCTTGTGCCGGACGAAGTGGTAATCGGGATGATCAGCACCGCGCTCGACAACAACCCACTTGCGAACGGGTTTTTGTTTGACGGATTCCCGAGAACCAAAGCTCAGTCTGTTGCGCTGGATAAGCTGCTGGAAGACAGAAATGAAGCCATCAATGTTGTCCTGGCCCTCGACGTCACTGAACAGGAACTGGTGAAAAGACTGCTGAACCGCGGCCTCACCTCCAACCGCTCAGATGATGTCAACGAAGACGTTATCCGCGCCAGAATAGCAGAATATCACAAAAAGACTTCAGCTGTCGCCGAGCATTACCAGCAATTTGGAAAAGTTGTGCTGGTTCCCGGAGAGGGAACCGTGGAAGAGATATTTGAATCACTCAGCGGCGAAATCGACAGGCGCAAGGCTGCCTAAACTACCTCCACATGGAAGAGCAGAAAATCAGTTTTATCCGCACCGGATTTCTGGAATTGCTGAAAAAAGCCGAACCATCGGTCGCTCCGGCCTGGGGTAAAATGAGTTTTCAGCAGATGGTCGAGCATATGGTGCTTGTTTTTAAAAACGCCAATGGCAAACTGAAACAGGAAATTGTCACTCCCGCCGACAAGCTGGAACTGATGCGTGCTTTCATGATGGGACCCAAAGAGTTCCGCGAGAATACAAAGTCGCCCGTTTTTCCAGAAGAACCGCTGCCGCTGCATTTTCCCAATTCCCTGGCCGCCCTGGCGAAACTGGAAACGGAAATCGCCCATTTTTTTGAAGTATATCAACGCGACCCGGAGCTGCTGATTCGCAATCCGGTGTTCGGCGATCTCAATTATGAGGAGTCACTTACACTTCTTTATAAGCATACGCGCCACCATGCCAGGCAATTCGGGTTGATTCAGGATACGAAGCATTAAAGACGAAGCTTACCAAGTTTATTTTGCCCTGTTTATTCTGCCCAGATGTATTATACTGAAAGATATAATGGCCAATATTCCGATGTAAATAATGAAGCGACCTACTAATAACTTTCCCACAAAGGTTATATGAGTGTGCAAAATTTCGGTGGAGCCATTTCTGATAAAGGGTGTCAAAAACAGGGCTAACAAAGCCATCCCGATGATAAAAACTAAAACAGCCAACCCTTTCGGAGAAAATAGTGTCATAGTTTTCCAGGTAAGTTACGAATTATCCAGCCGCTGGCAACCGGCAATATGAACGGTTACCAGCTGAAACATTTTCCTCTAACTTTGAAGAAATTCGCTTGCTTTTATGATCAATAAACTGGAAAACTATGTGCAGGGTGCCTGGACGCCGGGAGACGGAGAAGGCCAGATATTATACAATGCAGTGACAGGTGAGCCAATCAGCAGTGCATCTACGAAAGGCCTGGACTTTGCCGCAATCACAGACTATGCCCGGAAAACGGGAAACAGGAATCTCCGGAAAATGACATTTCATGAGCGGGGACGAATGCTGCGCGCACTCGCCATTCACCTGAAAGAAAAAGCCGGAACATTTTACCCGATCAGTTTTCTCAGCGGCGCTACAACGGCCGACAGCTGGATTGATATCGAAGGTGGCATAGGAAATCTTTTTGCAAATGCTTCACTGCGCAGAAAATTTCCCGACGAAACATTTTGCCTCGACGGAGAAAGTCACAACCTCAGCAAGGGCAATACTTTTATGGCGCAGCATATCATGGTGCCAAAAGAAGGAGTGGCCATACATATAAATGCTTTCAACTTTCCAGTCTGGGGCATGCTCGAAAAAATCGCCGTAAACCTCATGGCAGGTATACCCGCCATTGTAAAACCGGCTACCGTAACCTCCTATCTTACAGAAGCAGTAACACGCGAGATCATTGCCTCCGGCATTCTTCCCGAAGGTGCATTGCAACTGGTATGTGGCAGCGCCGGCGATCTGTTAGATCATACGAACTCACAGGATGTGGTAACCTTTACCGGCTCTGCATCAACGGGACTCAAATTAAAAGCACATCCAACTATTTTGTCAGAAAGCGTTCCATTTAATATGGAAGCGGATTCACTGAACTGCATGGTATTGGGAAATGACGTAGATCCGGGTTCAGAAGAATGGAATATTTTTATAAAGGAAGTAAGAAAAGAAATGACCGTAAAAGCCGGACAAAAATGCACGGCGGTGCGCAGGATATTTGTCCCGGAAAATAAAATGGAGGACGTCTGGAAAGCAATCAGCACCTCACTTTCACAAACAACGATAGGAAACCCATTAAACGAGAAAGTAAGAATGGGGGCCCTCGCCGGTCTGACACAGAGAAAAGAAGTGCGCAGCCAGGTAAACAAACTGCTGGCAACCTCACAGATTATTTTCGGATCGCTCGACAGTGTTGAACTGATCGATGCAGACAATGAAAAGGGCGCGTTTATCAGTCCATTGTTGCTCATGAATCAATCGCCATTCAACTCCGCAGAACCGCATGAAGTCGAAGCCTTCGGACCCGTGAGTACCATCATGCCATATAAAAACATGGATGATGCTATCGGGTTAAGCAAAAAAGGCAAAGGATCATTGTGCTCCTCTATCGTGACGGGCGACAATAAAATTGCCAAAGAATATGTGCTGGGTGCCGCTACGCACCATGGAAGAATTCTGGTGCTGAACCAGGAGTGCGCAAAAGAATCTACCGGTCATGGTTCACCGCTTCCGATGCTGGTCCATGGCGGTCCGGGGCGCGCAGGAGGCGGAGAAGAAATGGGCGGACTTCGTGGAATAAAACATTATTTGCAACGCGTAGCAATACAAGGTTCGCCAACAACCATTACAGCCATCACCAATGTTTTTCAGCCCCATGCTAAACCAAATCTGATTGGTGAGCACCCATTTAGAAAAACATTCAGCGTAATAAATGTTGGCGATCAGATTGTCACAGCCAGAAGGTTGATCACCAGCAAGGACATTGACGATTTTGCCGACCTGAGCGGCGATCATTTCTACGCACATAAAACCGATACAGATTTTTCGGAGACCATGTTTGAGCAACAGGTGGCACATGGATATTTTGTACTCAGTGCAGCCGCAGGTCTGTTTGTAGATGGAAGCGAAAAAGGCCCGGTTTTACTAAATTATGGTATCGATGAACTCAGATTTACAAAACCCGTCTATCCCGGCAGCGAGATCTACATCCGTTTTACCTGCAAGGAGAAAACACCGCAGGAACAGAAAGAACCAACTGATATTCCAAGAGGCATTGTGAAATGGTTTGTCGAAATTTTTGATGAAACGGAAGAATCAGTCGGCGTGGGAACCATCCTTACCATGGTAAGGATTTAGGATACTCAAAAAAATAAATCATGCAAGTTTCATCTGCAACAAAACACGGCATTACTACTATTGAATTTTTTCATCCGCAAAGCAATTCGCTTCCGCATGAATTGCTTGAATCGCTGGCCCAGGAAATTCACAGGGCAGGCATGGATGAAGACACAAAAGTAATTGTGCTGAAATCTGGCGGCGATAAAACTTTTTGTTCCGGCGCATCGTTTGACGAGCTGGCTGCTATTAAAGATGAAAAGGCCGGACTTCGTTTTTTCAGCGGCTTTGCGCATGTGATCAATGCCATGAGAAAATGTCCAAAACTGATCATTGGGCGTATCCAGGGTAAATGTGTGGGTGGTGGAGTGGGACTCGCGGCATCAGTGGATTATGCCATTGCAACAGAAGCTGCAGAAATAAAACTGAGTGAACTGGCAGTAGGAATAGGACCATTCGTTGTTGGTCCCGCTGTAGAAAGAAAAATCGGGGCAAGCTGTTTCAGCCAACTTGCTATTGATGCGACCATGTGGCGAAATGCAGACTGGGCAAAGAGAAAAGGATTGTTCGCAGAGGTGCATACCGATATTCAAACACTCGACGAATCTGTTGAAAGGCTTTCACAGATCCTTGCACAGTCAAGCCCGGATGCAATGGCAGAGATGAAGAAAATTTTCTGGAAGAATACGGATCACTGGGACGAACTGCTGACAGAAAGAGCGGCCATCAGCGGCCGGCTTGTACTCAGCGCTGAAAGCAAGTCCGCAATCGGGAAATTCCGGAAAAAATAAGAGAGTGGCAGATAGCAAAATGACGGCGCAGAATTTTGTCTCCTTGTGTGATCAATTGTGCGCAAAGGACAAGGAATTGAAAAGCATCGTTGACCGTTTTGGGCATCCGCCGATGTGGACGAGACCGGCAAACTTCGAATCACTGATTCACATCATTCTCGAGCAGCAGGTATCGCTGGCTTCCGCGCTTGCGGCACTCAATAAACTCAAAGAAAAAATTGGCATCATCACGCCGCAATCTCTGCTGGCACTGAGCGATGAAGAGTTGAGAGCCTGTTATTTCAGCAGGCAGAAAACTCTGTATGCCAGGCATCTTGCATCATCGATCCTTTCGCAGGATCTGATCATTGATGCATTGGAGAATATGCCTGACGATCAGGTACGCATTCAACTAAAAAAAATAAAAGGCATTGGTGACTGGACAGCCGACGTGTTTCTGATGTTTGCATTGCAGCGGGCGGACATATTCCCGATCGGAGATCTTGCTCTGGTGAATGCGATGAGGAAAGTAAAAAATCTGCAACCTGCTGCTTCAAAGGAACAGCTTTTGCAAATCGCGGAAAGCTGGAGGCCTCACCGATCTGTGGCGAGTATGATTCTTTGGCATTTCTATCTTTCGGAAAGAAAAAAATCTGTGTAAATTTATTGGCATCAACTGCCAGTATGAAAGAAAATCAAAAAAACTCGCGCCGGTCATTTCTCAGAAACGGCGCAATTGCCACCGCAGGTTTTTATATTGTTCCCAGGCATGTACTTGGCAGAGGGTTTATCGCCCCGAGCGATAAACTGAATATTGCCGGCATTGGTGTCGGCGGAAAGGCTGAAGTGAATCTTCCCTATGCATGGAATAATGGATCGGATAATATTGTTGCGCTCTGCGATGTGGACGATCGTATGGCGGTAAAAGCCAGACAGCGTTGGCCAAACGCACCTTATTATCGCGACTACCGCGAAATGCTCGACAAGGAGAGAAAAAACATTGATGCGGTCATTATTACAACACCTGATCATATGCATGCGGTGCAGGCGCTTGCTGCCATGCAGCTTGGCAAGCATGTATATTGCGAGAAGCCGCTCACCCACGACATTTATGAAGCGAGAATGCTGACCGAAGCTGCTGCGAAGTACAGAGTTGTCACGCAGATGGGCAATCAGGGAAGCAGTGGAGACGACACGCGACTGGTAGAAACATGGATACAGGCGGGTGTCATTGGAGAAGTGCATACAGTACATATCTGGACGGACAGGCCGGTATGGCCGCAGGGCATTCCCACGCCCACCGGGAAATTTGATATTCCAAAAGAAGTGGACTGGGATCTTTGGCTTGGCACTGCGCCACATAGGGATTTTAATCCAACATATCTGCCGGCAACGTGGAGAGGATGGAGTGATTTCGGAACAGGTTCACTCGGTGATATGGGCTGCCATTTTATTGATGTACCGTATCGCGCGCTGAAGTTGAAATATCCCTATGCTGTTGAGTGCAGCGTGGGTTCAGTGTATACCGGGTTTTTCCGCGAAGCGGTTTATAATGACAGTTATCCCCCTTCGAGCAAGACACATATTTATTTCAAAGGGCCGAAAGGAAAGGACATTGAACTGATCTGGTATGATGGTGGCATTCAGCCTAAGCGCCCTGTTGAATTGTTGCCCGATGAGCCGATGGCAGAAAAGGATGGCGGGATGATTTTTGAAGGCAGCAAGGGTAAGTTGATGGCAAATGTTTTTGGCGAAAAGGCAACGTTGTTACCGACCAGGAAAATGGCTGTGACGACATTGCCTGCTTCTAAGTTTCCTTTTGTAGAGGGTGGCACCGAAGGGCATCAGCAGCAGTGGGTGAAGGCCTGTAAAAAAGGATATGGCGCGTACACCAGTTCATCATTCGACAAGAGTGGTCCGCTTACAGAATCAGTGCTGATGGGTAATCTGGCAGTGCGAAGTTATAATCACCGTGAGTCGAACGGCAAGGGCGGATTTGTGTATCCAGGACGGAAAAAACTTTTGTGGGATGGCGAGGCGATGAGGATTACAAATTTTGATACGGCGAATCAGTTTGTGAGGAGGAAATACCGGGAAGGATGGTAGGGGGAGGAAAGAAAGTTGGCTGTTGACGGTTTGTAGTGGCAACCTGAGGTTGCCGTCATGCCGAGCGCAGCCGAGGCATCCCCGGCCGGTACTCGGAGTAATAGTGGGGGATTTCTCCACTCGCTTCGCTCGGTCGAAATGACCAACTCTCAGAGTGCTCTGTGCAAACTTTCAACTGTCAACTGGTCATTCTCCTCCCCTAAAACGGCTTAAGAATCTCGGAAACGGAAGTTTCCAATGCGCGGGAAATT
>JACMLD010000188.1 GCA_014379785.1 Chitinophagaceae bacterium | reverse complement strand
CCTGACAGAAACATTTGCTCCGGCGAATCTGACAAGAGAGACATTTATATATGGTAAGAATGATTTGCTCATTCCAAACCCGGTAACGCAACCGGAGGAATATAAGAAGGCGAGAGGGGTGAGGAAGTAAATGAGTAAATGAGTAAATGAGTAAATGAGCAAATGTGGGGAATGTGGAGAATGTGGGGGAATGTGAAGAAGGTGAGGGAAGACGTGCTGGCCGTCATTTCGACTCCCATCGCGAAGCGATGCGGGTGGAGAAATCCCCAGCTATTAGTCATAGACCCTGTACAATAACTAACTGAATTTTTTTAAATGGGAATAACACAAATTTTATTCTGGGTTTTAACCGCAATGACGCTGGGCAGCGCACTCATGGTAGTGTTCAGCAAAAACCCCGTTCACAGCGTTATCTTCCTCATCATTGCTTTCTTTGCCATTTCGGGCCACTACATTCTGCTCAATGCGCAGTTTCTCGCTGTTGTAAATATCATCGTCTACGCGGGAGCCATCATGGTGCTGTTTCTTTTTGTGATCATGCTGATGAACCTCAATGCAAACCTCGAACTCAAAAAAAGCAGGTTACTAAGGTTCGCAGGCTTCCTGGCTGGCCTTTGCCTGTTCCTGATCCTCGTTGCTGCACTGAAAGATGCAGGGACAAAATCTCAGATCGCCGAAACAAACACCGGTAGCATCGGACTCATTAAAAATCTCGGGACTGCACTGTTTACGGACTACGTGGTTCCGTTCGAAATAAGCAGCGTACTATTTTTAAGCGCAATGGTCGGCGCTGTTGTAATCGGAAAAAAAGAGTGACATGCCAATCAACTACTACATATTCGTTGCAATCGCCCTTTTTTGTATTGGCGTTATCGGTGTGCTGACGCGCCGCAATGCGATCATCATATTCATGTGCGTTGAGCTGATGCTCAATGCGGCAAACCTGCTGCTGGTAGCTTTTTCGAAAATGCATCATGCCACAGGCGCCGCGCAAAATGCAAATGCCGGAATAGAAGGCCAGCTATTTGTATTTTTTATCATGGTGGTGGCAGCTGCCGAAGTGAGCGTGGGACTGGCCATCATCGTAATGCTCTACCGCAATACGCATTCGGTAGATGTAAATTTCCTAAACAGACTTAAGCATTGAGCTTTCTATTATGAGTCAACTTGTTTACCTGGTCCCTTTGTTCCCTTTACTGGGATTTCTCCTCAACGGTCTGCTGCGCAAGCAGCTGCCTAAGTCAGTCACAAGTGTTATTGGCAGCGGCGTTATACTCGCTTCATTCATCGTAAGTATCATCCTGTTTTTTGATGTAAGGGCCGGCCATGCCGGCAGTGTCGAACTGTTTGACTTTATCAGTTTTGCGAAAGTACATATCCCTTTTGCATTCCAGGTTGACCAGCTTTCCGTAATATTTCTTCTCATCATCACGGGCGTTGGTTTTTTAATTCACCTGTACTCCGCTGCATATATGCATGAGGAAAACAGTGATCATTTCGCTCGATATTTCGCTTATCTCAACCTCTTCGTCTTCTCAATGCTGCTCCTGGTGCTCGGGGCAAACTATGTGATCATGTTTATCGGTTGGGAAGGGGTCGGACTCTGTTCATACCTCCTCATCGGATACTGGTTTAAAAACAATAACTACAATAAGGCGGCAAACAAGGCCTTTATTATGAATCGCATTGGTGACCTGGGTTTTCTGCTTGCCATGTTCTGGCTGCTCACAAAAACCGGTTCACTTACATACACCGATGTTTTCTCCAATACTTCGCTTTTGACTCCCACCGATATCACCGGCATCACCATACTCTTTTTCATTGCCGCCACCGGTAAAAGTGCCCAGATACCGCTTTATACCTGGTTGCCTGATGCCATGGCTGGTCCAACACCCGTCTCAGCCCTTATCCACGCGGCTACGATGGTTACTGCAGGCATTTATCTCATTGCGCGAAGCAATGTACTTTTCTCACTTGCGGCCTACACACAGGATATCATAGCCATTATCGGCCTCGCCACCGCGCTTGTAGCGGCCAGCATAGCGCTGAAACAAAACGATATCAAAAAAGTACTCGCCTATTCAACCGTGAGTCAACTGGGATATATGTTTCTCGCTCTGGGCGTCGGAGCATATTCGGCAGCCGTTTTTCACGTGATGACGCATGCATTTTTCAAGGCATTGCTATTCCTCGGATCAGGCAGCGTGATACATGCCATGAGCGGCGAACAGGATATCAGGCAGATGGGCGGCCTGAGCAAGAAACTAAAAATTACTTATTTCACTTTTCTTATCGGATGCCTTGCTATTGCCGGGTTTCCGCTGTTTTCAGGCTTCTTCTCAAAAGATGCCATTCTTGCCGCGGCATTTGAGCATAATACATTGCTATACATCGGTGGACTCATCGGTGCGATCATGACGGCATTTTATATGTTCCGCTTGTTGTTTATCACGTTCAACGGACAATTCCGCGGCACGGAAGATCAAAGACATCATCTGCACGAAAGTCCGGCTGCCATGACCATCCCGCTGATAGTACTGGCCGTTCTTTCCTTTGCCGGCGGATTCATAGGCATTCCGGAAGTATTCATGCATGGAGGCGATAAACTGAGTGCGTTTCTTTCGCCAATTATTCCTGTCCATGCCACAACGCTTTCTCACAGCACAGAAATTATGCTGATGGCGATAGCGGCGGGTTCCGTGATAGTAACCATTCTTTTCGCATGGTTCCGTTACAAAAACTACCAGCCAAAAGAAACAACCGGCATCGGAAAATTCCTGGAGAACAAATGGTATGTAGATGAAATATATGATGCTGCCATTGTGCGCCCCGTGAGCTGGCTTGGAAAGTTTTTGGAAAGGGTGGTAGAAAGGTCCGGAATAGACTGGCTGGTAAACCTCACGGGAAAATCGGTACAGTACGGCAGCAGACAGTTGAGACTTTTCCAGAGCGGACAGGTTGGCAATTATGTATTGCTGATGATTGTTGGTATGGTAATACTTTTTGCTTTACAATTCTTTTTCAAAAAATAAGGAACCCTTCCTCCTATAAATTATGATAGCTGTTTTATTAATACTGATTCCTTTGATTGGCGGACTGGCATTGTTTGCGCTGAAGGGTGAAGCCGTTGTAAAAGGATTTGCTTTACTCGCCTCATTTGCAGCTCTGGCTGTGTCTGTAGGCGGTTTGCTGATGCCACAAAACAGTGCTGCACTGCAATTTGACGCCGCCTGGATCCCCACACTCAATTCGCGCTTTCATATTGGTCTGGATGGAATGGGACAATTGCTTTGCCTGCTTACAAGCATTGCTTTCCCAATAATTTTTATCGCATCCTGGAATAACAAATACAAAAATGCAAATCGTTTCTATGCGCTGATGTTGCTTAGCCAGGCGGGTCTGATGGGTGTGTTTCTTTCGATGGATGCTTTGCTGTTTTACTTCTGCTGGGAACTTGCTCTCATCCCTGTTTATTTTCTTTCTTCTATCTGGGGTGGTGAAAAGAGGATTGCCGTTACTTTCAAATTCTTTATTTATACTTTTTTCGGATCGCTGTTGATGCTGATCGGCATCCTTATGATGTATTTCAAAGCCGGGCAGAGTTTTGATCTCAACGCGTGGTATGGGATAAAAGGCAATACCTCAGAAACCATGATGTTCTGGCTTTTCTTCATCGCCTTTGCGATCAAGATGCCGATCTGGCCGCTTCATACCTGGCAGCCCGATACCTATGAACAGTCTCCGACTGCCGTAACTATGGTGTTGAGTGGAATCATGGTAAAAATGGGCGTGTTTGCAGTGCTGCGCTGGCTGGTGCCGGTATTTCCACTAGCAACATATGAAAATGGGGACACAATTTCCATGATGTGTCTGATAGGGATGATCTATGCCTCGCTCATTGCCATCAAACAGGATGATATAAAGAGATTGATCGCCTACTCTTCCATTGCACACATTGGTCTGATGTGTCTTGCAATCTTTGCTTCTAACAAAAGTGGATTACAGGGCGCTACTTTTCAGATGTTTGTCCATGGTATCAATATCATCGGTTTGTGGATTGTGGCGGATACCATCGAACAGAAATACGGCACTAGAAAAATATCTGAACTGGGCGGCATTGCACAGAAGGCTCCGGTATTGTCGATTTTACTCGTAATCATAGCGCTGGCAAATATTGCTCTTCCGCTGACCAACGCTTTTCCTGGTGAATTCATGATGTTTAACGGTATTTTCTCGAGCACCGTTACGAAATACAATAAACTGGATGCATTGGTAGCGGGTATTACAATCATTCTTTCCGCAGTGTATACACTGAATATGATACGCAGAGTGTTTTTTGGCGAACTGAAAGCCGCTACACAAAATGTTCTGGATACCAGTGCCGCTGTAAAGGTTTCACTGGCAATAATTGTGGTGCTGATTTTCGTGATGGGTATTTATCCAAAGCCCGTTTTGCAACTGACCAATGATGTAATAGATGTAATTGTTTTGAGAATGCAGTCGATTACAAAAAACTAAAGAGATATATAGCATATTATGAACGCAATAATTTTTTCGGCTATATTGGGTGTGGTGCTGATGTTCAGCGGAATTTTCATTTCGAAAACTTCCACTGTG
>JACMLD010000187.1 GCA_014379785.1 Chitinophagaceae bacterium | reverse complement strand
ATCTTCTGTGCGGATTTTGTTTCGCAGTTCCCATGCAAATTCGTTGTAGCATTTGATCGCTTCAAAATCCGGAATGTTTTTTTGCTGACTGAGGTATGCGAAGAAATCACGGTCAGGCGCATCGAAGTATTTGTTGAACCGGAACTTGAGCTGCACAGGCATCACTTGCCTGTTGGCAAAATCAGTCACAGCCGGCACCGTCTCCGCCACCAGCGAACCCAATCCGGGAATACTGATCGATTTGTGCTGGAAAAGGTATTTGTTTAGGATGTCAAACATTAGAGAATGAGGGAGAATGTGAGAGAATTAGATGAATGTGGGAGAATGTGAATGCCCCAATCAGCAAACACATAATTGTTATGGTAAGGCAAATGAATTGTTGAGACTGCCGGGATCATCAGCCAAAATTAATAGAAGCATTTGAGATGCCCATGACATTCTCCCACATTCTCACACATTCATCACATTCCCCACATTTTTTCTTACTTTTTCTGATTAAAATTAAACACCACGCCGCCGAGAATATTAAAGCCGTAAACCTCATACTGGTTCCAGCGTTCGTATTTGTTGTTGAAGATATTGTTCATTTGCAGCCAGAGATTGAACTGACGGGTAATTTTGAACTCCAGGCCTGCGCTGAAATCAAAGCCTGTCTCGCCTTTAAACCCATCGCCGTCACGACGATAAGCCGCTCCATCCCAGAAATACAGGTCGGACTTCAGGTAAAAATCCTTTAGTATCTGCCAGCGGAGTGAGCTGTTAAGCTCAAATGGCAGCAGCCCCCAGGCTCTCTGATGGTCGCGAATCTTGGAAAAATTGTTTATTGTCACGCCGGCAGACAGGTTAAAATCTTCGCCTTTCACGTATGCCACTTCTCCATGCATCTGCAGCGCGTCGATAGAACTGCTGTATTCGGTATAGAAAGTCTTACCATCAATACTGTCATTGACAAACAATGGCATGTTTCTATACTGTACGAAACCGACTTTGGCGCTGTATGTAATATGGTTAAGCACCGATCCTTTAAAGCCGGCATACTTCTCTTCTACCCTGGTGTTGAGTAATTGTTCAGGTTGTGCAATCCAGGGATTGATAGACGCAAATCGCTCGTAAGACCCCTTATTATAATATCCAATCCATCCCGCCTGAATGGTAAATGCCTGGTTATTGGTGGTCACGTCCGCCATGATATTTGGCAGCAGCTTGAAGTTGCCGTTGTCCCAGGAAGGAATAGCCCCGGCCGTGATGTAAAAATTGGGGGTTTTGAATTGCACAGATGGAGACACGTAAAACAAATTATTCTGAATAGTAGATTTTCCGGTCGGACGATAGTTGGTAAGATCTGCTGTGAGTCCGAGGTTGACTCCGAAAACCTTGCCCACGGTTTTTGTGAGTGGCAGATTCACAACGGTATTTGCCTCCGTAGCCTTTCTGCCATCATTCTGGTTTCCTACTACAGAGACTTTGATATTGGGATTGTAGGTCAGTCCAAACTCAGTCGGACTCATATTGCGAAGACTCAGCCGCCCGCTGAAAACCTGCCAGCGCTGGCGGAGATCTTCTTTTGAAAAAGCAAGCGTTGTTGGACGATACCCATAAAAGAAATAATCGTCCGCCTTAAAGCCCAGGTTACCATTCCATTCGAGGTTGGCCGCAGTTTTCATGGTACCCGCTGCCGTAACACCTGTGGAGTTGTTTTTCTGAAAAGGAAGCTTACCCTTTGAATTATACTGGTGGGCAAAAATGTTGAAAAAAGAATTCTTTCCATCACCAAAACTGAAACCCGCCTGGATAAATGGAATATGCACGTTGCCCACGCCGACTTTTATATAGTTGCTCGACTGCCACGACGAAAGAGAGTCAATCTGAAGCGCAACTGGGTTCAGTCCCATTGGCTGATATCCGAGCAGCAGATTCTGTTGCGGAATAGTATAATTGAGTCGCGGTTTCGAAGTATCAATAGCAGGCGGCGCTGCATTGAATGTCAGCTTTACCGCTTCCCGGAGTACGGGCTTGAAAGTAGAAGTAATATCAATCGTTTTTTTCTTCGTAGTATCCTGCGCCTGTGAAAAAAGTGAACATGCAATGAAGCCGGCAGCAAGCAAAGAAAATTTGATCGGCTGATTTATGTACATCTTGAGAATCTTTTTGATGATAATGATTTAATTGTCCACCCGGTTTTCCTTTCTTTCTTCTTCCGTTACTTCCTTCAGTTTTCTGAGGGCTTCGTCTTTGAACTGAGGCAGGGTGGCATTGTCGGCCACACTCTGGAATGTAGCTTTTGCATTGAAGAAATCCTTTTGTTTGAAATATACATCTCCGAGCAGCAGATAAGCCTTTGTCACCCAGTCGCCGTAAGAACCGGATTTATTGATGACTTCAAAAGCAGACTTCTCTGCATCTTTCAGTTTATTCTGCTGGAGCTGACAGTTGGCGATCTCATAACGCGCTTCGGCGGCATAGCCGGCCTTGTTGAGCGTGACGACGGACCGATAATAAGCTATGGCGCCATCGCAATTATTCGTTGACTGTGCCGACCTGGCAAGGGCCATGTTCGCAAGTACCTTGTCATCTGCATTGCTGCCTTTCTGATTGAGCAGATCTTTTGAATTTTCAGCCGCTTCTGACCATTTCTGCAACTGATACTGGCTACGAAGCAGCCCCCTCATGGCCTCCAGCTTGTTTTCCTGGTTGCTGGCAAACTCTTTGAGTTTGGTAAAATAAGTTTCTGCTTTGTTGTAATCCTTCAGATCAAAAAAGTTCAGCCTTGCTGCCTGTACCAATGATTTCTCCCCAAATTTATTCGGCACACGATCCGATACCTTTTCATATCCTGCTGCTGCTTTTGCCCAATCCTTTCTATTAAAATATATCTCGCTGCTGTAGTAATAGGATTCCAGGGAATATTTTCCGTCGGGAAATTTTGACAGGTAATTTTCAAAGCGGCTCAGTGCTCCGTTGAAATTGCCGTTGTTAAACTGCACCTCTGCTTCTGCGTATGCCAGCGAATCTTCCTGGTTGGTAGAGATATCCCTTCCCAGGCCACGCGCGAAAGAAACATATTCACTGGTGCGACCTTCCTCTACATAAATTGTCTTTGCATTGTCCAGCGCTTCTTCTGCTTCCGGTGAACTTGGATACTGTTTCAGGAGGGCATTGTATTGTGTCAGCGCTTCCTTGTTGTTGTTGAGATTATAGTTTGCAATGCCGAGTTTCAGAAGGGCCCTTGGTTTGAGCGATTCATTCTGCACACCATTCACTACATTTTTCAGGAACGGAATAGCTTCGCGGTACTTTTCGTCAGAAAGGTAGCTGTTTGCAATTTCGAGATTGGCATCAGGTACCAGGCTGGATGTAGGATACACTCTCTGAATGTTCTGGAGCAGTTTCACTTTCTCACTACCGCTTTTTACGCCGGCCACCATTGCTTTTTGAAAGAGTGCATAGTCGCTCGAAGCCCATGAGAAACTCAACACCTTGTCATACATCGCCAGGGCCTTTGTAAACTCCCTGTTCATATAATAACAGTCCGCGCTGCGGATATATGCGTCCTGCTCAATCTGAGAAGAATTGATCTTCGGGGTCGTGACTATCTGCTCGAAAAAGTTGACAGCCTGTTTGTAATTTTCTCTTTTGAGAAAGCTATAACCGAGATTGTATTTAGCGTTGAGCGGATTTACTTCGCCGTTTACCGCACCGGATTTGAGGTATTCGAAGTAAAAACGGATGGCGTCATCTATGCGATTCAGGCGATAGGAAATTTCACCTTTCCAGAAGTTGACGTAAGGCAACACTGCCTGGTTGTATGGTTCCTTGAGGGCCTTATCCAGCAAATCATTTGCACCTATCAGCAAACCATCGTTTACCAGTTCCGTGGCGCGGCCATATAATATCTTTGCGTATTCTCTCTTCACAATCTCAGATGGATTGCTGAGGCTCTCAACCAGAGTCAGGGCATCCCGGTAATTATTACTGATGGCGAGAACGCCCACCAGCAGTTCTTTCGCCTCTTTATTGTATTCTGAGTTGGGATATTCTTCCAGAAATTTTCTCAGCTCTGTAAGAGCAACATCCTGGTATCCGAGTTCATATGAAAGCTTTGCATAATTGTATTTAGACACCTCGCGCTGCATGGGGTTGCTGATATTGGCCGCGCAGAAAAGAAATGCATTGCGTGCATTTGCCTTCTGGTTTGTTTTCAGGTATGAGTCCGCCAGAAGATACATCGCATTCTGCGCAAGTGAATCTTCTTTGCCTCCCAGCTTTTTGAATCCTTCGATCGCTTTGTTGTAATTTTTTGCCTGATAATAGGTATAAGACAATTCGTATATATCCTCGCGTCGAAGTTTTTCGGCTTTGTTTACATAGCCTTCGAGATATGGCAATGCCTTTGTATACTCCTGCTTTTCATAGTAGGCATGTCCCACCAGCTGGCGCATCTGCATATCGTAAGCCTGACCACCGGATTTCAGTTTAGACTCGGCATACTGAAGGGCCTTTTCTTTTTGTCCGGTATTATAATGTATGGTGGCGATGTAAAAGGGAACTACTTTCTCATATTGAGCTGCTTTTTCAGCCACTTCAAAAGAGGTCAGCGCCTCTTTGTATTTCCTTTCGTTGAAAACAAGTACACCATAATAATAATTGGCGTCTACGTAGTTGGGATCTTTTGGATTGCTCCTGATATCATTCAGCGCCGTTTTGGCTTCATCAAATCTCTGGAGGTTAAAATAGGAATAGCCCTGGTGAAATTTCATGTCCGCAATTTCACGGTTGCTGAGATTTTCGATATTGATATTTGAATAGCTGCTGATCGCCTGGTAAAAATCTTTCTGACGGAAATAATATTCTCCAAGATGAAAACTCATCAGCTGCACCTTCGCCTCGTTGTCTTCCATATCAATAAACTCACGGGCAGCATCAAGCGCAGCAGGTTCATTTTGCTTCAGTGCACATACAGTGGTGTAATAGCGGATATCCTGATAGTTGAAAGCCTGGTTGCTGCGATCTGTCTCCCGCAGCTGAAGACTCAGTTCTTTGAACAGCGGATAGGCAAGGCTGTAGTTTTCCTTCTGAAAATATTCTCTTGCCTGTTTTAGTGTTGCCTGTGGGTCGTCGATGAATTTTGTTTGCTGTGCTGCAGCAAAAAGAACCAGCGTGGAGAGCGCGAACGAACTTAGGAGTTTCTTCATTTGTAAATCTGGTTGGATTTGAACAACGCTATAAAGTTTCTAATTATTTTCACCTAAACCAAACATCGTTCCAAACAGCTGTGGATAAGTAGCAGGATTAACATTTTGTTCTGATTGAACGTGATAGTCTAATTTTGGCGAAAATAAATATCATATGAAAAGGCTGTTGTCGATCCGATACTCTGAATGGGGTTTTAATCTTGCAATGCTAGTGTTGCGGCTGGCTGCCGGAGGGTTCATGCTGCCTTATGGATATGACAAACTTGTATCCTTTGCACAAAACAGCGGAAAGTTCATGAATTTTATGGGCATCGGAAGCACTGCATCCTATACCCTGCTTGTATTTGCAGAATTTTTCTGCAGTATATTTATCATCCTCGGACTCTTTACGCGACTGGCGCTGATTCCTCTTATCATTGCGATGTCGGTGGCTTTTTTTAAAGGAGAGAATGCAGATCTTTTTGGAAAGGGCGAACACGCGGCGACCTTTCTTGCATCCTATCTGGTTTTGATGCTTTGCGGTCCGGGCAAAGTGAGTGTGGACGGCATGATCAACAAATAAAATTAACATTTACAAAATCATAAAACTTGCTCCGGTGTTTGAATCAAGAACCAAGGTAAGGGTGCGGTATGCCGAAACGGATCAGATGGACGTAGTGTATCACGGCAATTATGCGCAGTATTTTGAGGTAGCAAGAGCCGAAGCGATCCGCGAACTGGGATTCACATACAAAGCCATGGAAGAGGTTGGTGTGCATATGCCGATCGTTGAACTGCACTGCAAATACTTAAGACCCGCTCACTACGATGACCTGCTGACTGTTCATGTCTTGTTAAAAGAGCTTCCACTGGATCACCGGATAGAATTTCATCATGAAGTGATGAATGAAGAGGGAAAATTATTGACAATCGGACGAGTGGTACTGTATTTCATAGACTCAAAAACCAAACAGAAAACCGCGATGCCGGAAGTATTGAAAGACAAATTGAAACCGTTTTTTACTTCAGCAGATCCAATAGTTTAAACATTTTATTGACGGCGGTAGCTGAACTTCCATCATAGTTATTTATCAGCATTGCGATCGAATAAGTGGTGCCGGATACCGAAGTATGATACCCCGCAAATGCCCGGGAACCTCCGATGGATCCGCTTTTCAGCTTCATGCCATTGTAAACCGGCAAAGCGGTGTAAAAGGAGTTATACCAGCTTCTGGTCCGCGCAAATTGCAACACTTTTACCAATGCATCAGCTGTAACGCGGTTTTGGGGCGACAAACCGCTGCCATCTGCAATATTGATCGCCGATTTGTCTATGCCACGCTGACTCCAGAAATAACGGATGATGTTCAGTCCCGTGTCCAGTGAGTATTGTCCCGTTTTCTCTTTTGCAATTGTTTTCACGAAAGCTTCACCATAAAGATTTACGCTTCGTCTCAGAAAGTAAAAGTTCAGACTGTCGAAGGCCGGCGATTTGTGTTCAGCTACGATTGATCCTTTTTCAAACGGACCACTGACTTGCGAGGTAGTTGTCAGATTGCTGTCGGCCATCATCCCCGCAGCCCTTATCTTCCGGTAGAGTTCCTGCGCAAGACTTAAAGAAGCGTGCGGCATGGCCCCGCTGATCTTAAATGATGAGCCTGCCGGAATCGTTCCTTTGAGGTAAGCCATGGTGGTAAAAGGAGCACAGAAGATAAAGGCATTGTCACCGCTGCCGGGTGCTGCCGCCTTGATATCATTTGTAAAAGTCACGTGAGTTTGCGGAGGATCAGTTCCGGAGATTTTTGCGGACTTGCCAAATGCAGTGGATTCAAACCTGATATCGTACTGGTTTTCGTTCCAGTTCACCAAGGAAGTACCTGCACCATAATAATTGCCGATATCCTGCCAGATATACCCCTCGGGTATCGAAAGCAAAGATCCTGATTCTCCGTCATGGACCCGGATTCCGGAGATTCCATT
>JACMLD010000186.1 GCA_014379785.1 Chitinophagaceae bacterium | reverse complement strand
GTTCACATTAAAAATATGGAGGCCATTACATTAGCAGGAGGCATTATCTGTCCTGCCACTCCGTCATTTTACAGCAAACCCACGACCATTGATGAAGTGGCGGCTACCGTGGTAGACCGTGTAATCGATCTCGCCGGACTAGACCTTAAAAGTTTCAGATGGGGGCAACCTTCTATCTGAGGTCAACCACTTCAACACCAGGGTATTTCTTTTGGTCGAAAATGAAGACTCCGTCACTGACGACCGCCTTGCCATTGATGTTATTTACGGTATATGTGTACTTATTTCCGTTTTTATCCAGCACAACTGTGCTGTAAAGCGTTTGAGCAGCCTTGTCGACCATCACATATACTTTGTGAAATGTCTTAGTCTTGTCCGTCGGGGTCATTTCGATTTCCTGAACGGTCTTGGCTCCTACTTTCTTTTCGCCGTTTAATTTATAGAGAAAATCCTTGTCGTAAAAATTGGTAAACAATTTCTGCGGAGTGATAGAACTTGCCGATGCATCTACTTTTGAGATCGTGACCTCATTCGCAGCTTTGTCGTATGTCCAGGTATTACTGCCATCAGAAAATATCTCTTTGCTTTCTTTGCCACCGATATTGACTTTGTATTTCTGGCCCTTCATATTTACTGTACCCTGCTGTACTCCCTGCACCTTTCCTTTGCCATCTTCCACCTTCAGTGTAAACCCTGCCTGAACGGCCTTGAAAGTTTTGAACTTTGTACTTACTCCGTCAAGGATTTTTTTTGCCCCCGGGTCGCTGGATGTCTGAGCATTTACTCCTAAGAAAATGGAAAACATGGATAGACTGACAAGCAATTTCTTCATCTCTGTGTTTTTATGTGTTTTTCTGGCGGACTAATATAAACTTTATACCAGAACCTGTTTGACCTGTTTAAATAATGTTCGTTTAAAGTGGTCGGACTTATTAACAAAACCCTAACCCATTGACGAGAGGTGCTGCTGGAGGTCAGCTTCTGTCTTGATGATCACGTCTCTGGCTTTGCTGCCCTGGTTCGGCCCAACGATGCCTGCTGCTTCCAGCTGGTCCATCAATCGCCCGGCACGGTTGTAGCCCAGCTTCATCCGTCTCTGCAGCAATGAAGTGGACCCCACCTGGTTTTGCACGATCAGTCTTGCAGCATCATCAAAAAGCGAGTCGCGGTCATTGAGGTCAAAATCCTTACCCTCCATTTCCTTCTCGTCTACATATTCAGGCAAAAGGAATGCCTGAGGGTATCCGCGCTGGTCACCAATGAATTCTGTAATTCCTTCTACCTCAGGTGTATCTACAAATGCACACTGCAGACGCGTCAATTCCCCATTGTAAGAAATGAGCATATCCCCTTTTCCAATCAGCTGTTCGGCGCCTCCGGTGTCCAGAATGGTTCTGGAGTCGATTTTTGAGGAAACTTTGAAGGCGATTCGGGCAGGGAAATTTGCCTTAATGGTTCCGGTAATGATATTTACCGAAGGTCTTTGTGTGGCAATGATCAGATGAATCCCCACTGCACGTGCCAACTGGGCAAGCCGTGCTATCGGCATTTCCACTTCCTTGCCCGCCGTCATGATTAGATCTGCAAACTCGTCAATTACCAATACGATGAATGGAAGATATTGATGGCCTTTTTGCGGGTTGAGCCGCCTTTTGATAAATTTCTCGTTGTATTCTTTGATGTTCCTCGCCCCCGCTTCCTTGAGCAGGTCATAGCGGTTGTCCATTTCTATACAAAGGGCATTCAGCGTATGGATCACCTTTTTTGTATCAGTGATGATCGCTTCTTCCTCACCCGGAAGTTTTGCCAGGAAATGTTTGTCGATTGTGCGGTAAATGCTCAACTCCACTTTTTTGGGATCAATGAGCACCAGTTTCAATTGTGAAGGATGCTTTTTATAGAGCAGTGAAACGAGGATGGCATTCAACCCGACCGACTTACCCTGCCCGGTTGCGCCGGCCATCAAAAGATGGGGCATGGTAGTAAGGTCAACTATAAAGTTTTCGTTGTCGATCTTTTTTCCGATTGCTATCGGTAGGTTGTAATTGTTGTTCTGAAATTTTTCTGATGAAAGCAATGTACGCATACTCACAACTGTCTTCTTCACATTTGGTACTTCGATACCAATCGTTCCTTTGCCTGGAATGGGTGCAATGATGCGTATGCCGAGAGCCGCAAGGCTAAGGGCAATGTCGTCTTCCAGATTTTTTATTCTAGATATTCTTACACCTGCTGCAGGTACAATTTCGTAGAGTGTCACCGTGGGTCCAACTGTAGCGAATATCTTCTGAATGGCGATATCATAATTTTTGAGGGTGTTGATGATCTGGTTTTTGTTGGTTTCCAGTTCACCTGCATCCTGCACAATTTTTTCGCTGCCATGTTGTTCGAGCAGATTAAGGGTCGGGTATTTATAGTCTCTGAGATCGAGCGTTGGTTCGTAGGGATCTTCTGTCTCTGGATTTTTTATTTCGCTTTCATGTTCAAGTGCGGTGTTGTCGATCGGTACTGTTTTGATTTCAAGCGGGAGGTCTGATACGGGTTTTTTCTTTGGCTCCGGTACCGGCTCTTCAATGATGGGTTCGTCTATTGGTAGTGTTTGTGGCAGTGGTTCCGGCATCTGGGTCACCATGGCAGGATGCTCTGCGGGCAGATCCTTTTCGATGATGGTGAGTTTGATTTCGTCGGGGTCGGTTTTTGGACGAATCACCACGATTCCACCTTCGCCCTTATTGCCCTTCATCTTATTGCCTTTGGCAGGATTTTCCTCGACGAAAAGTTTTGCTTCGTCTTCTGGAGTTGTCACTGGCGGCTCTGTTACGGGGACTATCTCGGTTGCGGCTGCTGCCTTCCGTTCAATTTTGGGAACCTTAAAAACCGGGTTGAACCTCCAGATGAAGTAGGCGAGTCCGACAACAATCAGAAGTGCAGAAGTGCCGATAACGCCAAGGAATTTCATGAGCCAGTCGCTGATGCTGTCGCCAAAAGCCCCACCCCAGGGAAAACTGCTGAGTTGGGTAACGAATGCAAAAGCCACACTGAAAAACACGAGTCCTGTAATGACATATTTGGCGTTGCGCCAGATAGAAAAAAGTTTTCTCGCAAAAAGAAGATTTACGCCCGAGACAAAAAAGAAAGTACAAAGCAGATAGGAACTAACGCCAAATCCTTTGTAAAAAAAGAAATGAGATATATAGGCGCCGAGGTTACCAAGAAGGTTCGCGGCCTTTCCTTCGCCTGATGAAAATAAAATAGATGCACCCTGAAAAACTTTATCCTGATCCTCTTTCCAGGTAAACAGATACGAAGTGAAAGCCACGAAAAGAAAAAATGAAGCGAGGATCAGGGCTGTGCCGATGATTTTGTGGGTACGCTCATCCTGTACCAGTTGTTTGACCGGCAAGGGTTCTTCTTTCTCTGGTTTAAATTTATCCGGATCCGGCGCCTGGCTTTTCTTCGATTTAAGCTTGTTTGCCATGGCGGCAAATATAAGCATATAAACAAGGTTCTCAGTTCATAACAAAGCGTGCTTTACTAAAAGAAAGTTGTAATTTCCTTGCACATTAAACCTTGTTCCCGCAACCAAACCCATTTGCTCATGATGAAACAGGTATCCCGTGCCAGGCTGCTTTTGAGCACCTGCGGCCTGCTCATTTTTCTTACCATATTTGCCTCCCCTGTTTTTTGCCAGGATACCATTGCGCCGATCGACGTAGCTAAACTCCGGATGTCTCAAACCCTTTCCGGCAAATTGCAGGTCTACGGCGAACGGCCTCAGAATATCACAGGTACCGATATCAGCTTACTTCCTTATGCTACTGACAACAAACTTGTCTTTCGCCAGCTCAAAGCTGCGCAGGTTCAAAAGGACTGGCACCTGAAATTCAGGCTGCAGAACAGTTCAGACACAGCCATCCCGGTGTATTTTATGCCGGGGATCTATTGCAGCATCATTGAAGTTTACAAGAAGAATAAAGTCACAGGCCAGACCACACTTTTACCAGATATCGCCGCTCCGATAAAAGATTCATTGGGGTATCGAAAAATCCTGGTGCAGGGCATGTCAGACGACTACTATTTTGCAAGACTCAGGTTTGTAAAAACTTCGGTAAACGTGATCGACCCGAGGATAATAAAAGACTATTTCCTTCCTTCTTTTTCGAAAAACTATAAGATATCCGTCACCAACACAAATATCTACACCTATATCATTGCGGGCATTCTGCTGATGATGATATTTTATTCGCTCGCTGTTTTTTTTCTCAACGGCAGTATTGAGTTTCTTTATTACGCCTCATTTGCATTTCTCATGGGTCTGCTTTTTTTCATGAAGGCCTATTTTTATCACACGCCGCACCGGTTTAATTATTACTTCGAAAGCTTTCTCGACTTTGTGGTGCAATGCCTGGGCACCTATTTCTACCTGGCATTTCTTAGAAAGTTTATAGTAGCAAAGAAGAACTTCCCGTTTCTTCACAAGCTCTTTGTACTTGGCCAGATTCTGATTGTGCTGGTTATTGTGATCTTCTATTACCTGAATTTTTATACGGATAATTTTGTGATGCAGGATATGCTGGAAAATGTGACCAAATATATCTGGTCACTTACTACCATCATTTTTATCGTGTACGCGGTGATCCATAAAAACAAGATGCTCAACTATCTTGCAATCGGGCATTTCTTTCTTTTGCTCGCCGGTATTTTTTCTCTTCTGCTCATCCGATTCCCCAGGCTGCTAGGCGAAAACACTCCGCCCATATTAAAGGACTCACTTTTTTATTATGAAGTCGGACTCACGATTGAACTGATATTTTTCCTGATAGCGCTTGCGTTTAAAAGCCGTCGCGATCTCATCGACAGAACGAAAGAAAGGGAGCGTTTGAAACTGGAGAATGAAAGAAAAGAATTTGAAAAGCAGCTGGCGATTGTTGGTGCGAAACAGGAGGAAAGGAATAGAATCTCTGCAGATATGCACGATGAACTCGGTTCCGGCGTGACGGCCATACGCCTCATGAGTGAAATCGTGAAAACGAAAATGAAAGACACTACTTTGCCGGAAATAGATCGCATTTCAAATTCGGCAAATGACCTGCTGATGAAAATGAACACAATCATCTGGACGATGACCAGCAGTAATGACCGGCTTGACAATCTGGTAGCATATATACGCTCACATGCGCTGGAGTTTTTTGAAAGCACCAATATGGACTGTCATTTCCAGAGCGACGAAAATATTCCGCCGACAGAAATTTCAGGTGAGAAAAGAAGAAATCTTTTTTTATGTGTGAAAGAGTCGCTGAACAATGTGGCCAAGCATTCTCGTGGTACCGATGTGTGGATCAAAGTAAACCTCTACCCTGGCAAAATGGAAATTCTGATACACGACAATGGTCCCGGTATCAACATGGACAAGTTGCGTGAGTTTGGAAACGGATTGAAAAACATGCACAAGAGAATGGAGAGCATCGACGGCACTTTCGAAATAGAAAACAGAGAAGGTACAAGGACGAGGTTTACCTTGCCGGTGTAAGATCAGACCTCAAATTGCAAAAACCAATATTTATCATGTTTCACCTTTACAAAAGGTGGTACCGATATTGGATTTTTAAACAACGGACAGTTTACTACCAGCGTATGAAATTCTCCGTTTTCACCGCAGACGTCCACACCCAAGGCCCGCAGCTCCGGTAATAATTCCCGCGTTAACATTCGACCCAGAAAATTTTCTCCCAATGTCTCATTGCAGGAGACTATCATGGTCTCGATGCCCGCATCGATCATATTTCCAACCAGTATTTCACGATCCTGCTTCCAGATAGGCAACACGGCTTCCATATCCGCAGCTAAACAAACCTTTTCTTCCCAGTCGCGATGCGCCTGCAGATCAATGTCGCCAAAAACCATGGAAGAAATGCCATAGCGGGTTTTCATGTCTTTCAGCGCCCCGATAAATATGGACTCATAGTTCTCCCAGGAGGCTGGGTGTGCCACCAGCGGAAGATTTATTTCCGAAGCCTGGTGACTGAGCAACGCGTAGGGCAGTCCATGTGACCTTGAGATCCTGCCGTTTTCATTCATCATATTGATTAAGACCCTGGGTTCATATCCCTGCTGCATTGCCTGCATCAGGGCAAAGCAACTATCCTTTCCACCGCTCCAGGAGCAGCCGCAATATTCTTTTTGCAAACTATGTATTTATAGCTTTTTTATAAATGCTACCATCAGTAATGTCCATCCCGCAATGAAAAACAATCCGCCGAATGGCGTGATCAACCCAATCCCCGTCAGTCCAACCATATCCGTGGCCTTCATGGCAGTCAGCAGATACAACGAACCCGAAAAGAGAAGAATGCCGGCAAGAAAACATTTTCCGGCCCATCGGAGGAGCGATACGGGAAGTTTTTCATAAAGGATCCCTACGATAAACAAAGCAAAAGTGTGGTAGAACTGGTACCGGACGCCCGTTTCAAAAGTAGCGGCTGTCTCCGGTGTTACGAGTTGCCTCAGTCCATGTGCAGCAAACGCTCCCAGGGCAACCGACAATGCACCCAAAAGAGTGGCTGTAATCAAAAATCCTCTATGCATCCAAAGCTGTTTTTATCAGTGAGTCTATCGTTATTGTTTCTTCGTGTACCATGGTATCAGCCTGTTCATAATAAAGCCGGCGATCCTGCAGTTTCTTTATGATGTGCGCGCGCAGATCCTGATCAGATATTGTTTTTATCAGCGGCCTCGTTTGCTTTTCCTTTAACAACCTGGCTACAAGTGCATCCACTGAAGTATTCAGCCAAATCACGCGCCCGCTGCGTTTCATGAGATCGATGTTTTTGAAAAAACAGGGCGTGCCACCACCGCACGATATCACCACGGCTTCATGATCTGCTATCAATGCTTCGAGCACCGCTTTTTCCTTGTAGCGGAAAAACTCCTCACCATCCTCGTTAAAGATTTTTGTGATGGGACGGCCATCTGATCTCACCACTTCTTCATCCAGGTCATAAAAAGCCAGTTTCATTTTCTGCGACATCAGTTTGCCCCAGTGTGTTTTGCCCGAACCCATAAATCCGATGAGGAATATGCGCATAGCTCATTATTTAAAGGCGTTAAAGCCCGTGACATCCATCCCTGTAATCAGCAGGTGAACATCATGTGTTCCTTCGTAGGTGATCACGCTTTCGATATTCATCATATGTCGCATGATACTGTATTCGCCGGTAATGCCCATACCACCGAGCATTTGTCTTGCATCGCGGGCAATATTTGCTGCTATTTCACATCCATTTCTTTTCGCCATACTCACCTGCTGCGGTGTAGCCCTCCCTTCATTCATCAGGCTGCCCACCCGCCAGTTCATCAACTGCGCTTTGGTAATCTCCGTGATCATTTCGGCCAGTTTTTTCTGCTGCAGCTGAAATCCGCCAATCGGTCTGTCGAACTGCACTCTCTCCTGAGAATACCTTAACGCGGTATCATAGCAGTCCATCGCTGCACCCACCGTGCCCCAGGCAATGCCATATCTTGCCTTGGTAAGACAACTGAGCGGACCTTTCAACCCCTTGACATTTGGAAGAATATTCTCTTTGGGAATTTTTACATTGTCAAAAACCAGTTCACCCGTAGCACTCGCCCTCAGACTCCATTTGCCGTGC
Source organism: Chitinophagaceae bacterium (assembly GCA_014379785.1). Taxonomy (GTDB): domain Bacteria; phylum Bacteroidota; class Bacteroidia; order Chitinophagales; family Chitinophagaceae; genus JACMLD01. Next base: position 811 of record JACMLD010000186.1, on the reverse strand, counting down.
GTGGTCGGAGTGGTAAAGCCTTCCATTCCCCGCTCGGCAATAACGCCTCGTATCACACCTTCCTCATCCTTGGCCCATACCACCGCCACCTGGCTGAAAGGCGCATTGCTGATCCACATTTTTGAACCATTCAATATATAATGGTCTCCGGATTTTTTGATATTGGTCAGCATGCCATCCGGATTGCTGCCATGATTGGGTTCGGTAAGTCCAAAACACCCAAGCCATTCACCGCTTGCGAGCTTTGGCAGGTATTTGTGTCTTTGCTCCTCGCTCCCGTAAGCGTAAATGGGAAACATGACAAGCGAACCCTGCACTGATGCGGTCGACCTTACACCGCTGTCGCCCCTTTCCAGCTCCTGCATCATAAGACCATAACTGATATAGTCAAGTCCCCCGCCGCCATATTCAGCCGGAATGGTGGGACCAAAACAACCCAGGTCACCCAGCTGCTTTACAATCTGAACAGGAAACTCAGCTTTTTGGGCATAATCTTCAATTATCGGTGATATTTCCTTCTTTACATAGGCGCGAACGGTTTCGCGGATGAGTTTCTGCTCATCTGTCAGCAAATCATCAACGAAGTAATAATCAGGCGATTGAAATAAATCCTTCGACATAGTCAAGCTATTTGTTAAGGCGGTAAAATTAGTGCAATAAGACCATTCGGGGATTTCAGAAAATAAGACCTGGAAAAATCTGGTGTGAGATGCAACATGCTGATTAATATTGCGACATTATATCAAACCTGGATAAACACTGCCTTTGGAACTCACAGCAACAATAGCGTACGATGAACTGGTCGAAAAAT
>JACMLD010000185.1 GCA_014379785.1 Chitinophagaceae bacterium | reverse complement strand
GATAAATCAGGGTGCTCGACGCATATTGTTTTCCAGTTCATTGCGTTTACCCGAAATTGATGCTTATTATCTGCATAAGTTACACAAAGTTGGTATTGAGTGTGTGTTCTTAATGCACAGGCCATTTTACGATCTTCTGGTGCCTTCCGGCAGAAAATACAGAGCAATAAAAAAAATAATGCAACTTTGTCCTGAAATCTTGGTGATGACAAATTACGCAGCAAATATCGCTATCAACTTTTATCAACAACCCGAAGAAAAGTTTACTCTATTCCCGCATCCGCATTACAAAACCTTTCTCGATAATTATGAAACTGATACTACATATTTAGCAGATTTGAAGTCATGGTGCGCCGGGTTTCCCGTCGTACTCTATATGTCAGGTCTGCATTATAGCCATGGGTTGACTGATCTAGCAGCCGCAATCCCAATAGTCCATTCACGGATGCCTGAATGCCGATTCCTTTTTCTTGGCAATGATCATATGGATGGGAATTCTTCGGTCGCACTGCAGATAAGGGAAAGATTTAAAAATGATAATCGGATACGTTGCAATTTCGGCTTTTACCAGAACTCTGAAGCAAAAGCCTGCCTTTCTTTATCCTCAATTTTAGCTGTTCCTTATCGTGATATTGTTCAGAGCGGAGTAGTCCCCATGGCAGCCGGCGAGGGTGTTCCGTCTGTTGTGACCCGCGTGGGAGGGCTTCCTGAAATGGTCCTGGAAGGAATTTCTGGTGAAGTTGCTGAACCGCAAAATCCACAGGACTTTGCAGATAAATTGTGTTCAGTCCTAATGGATTATAATAAGTATAAAAGGGATACATTGAAAGTGGCATCGGAACTATTTTCGCCGGACAGGTGTTGTGAAATTATAGTGAACACATTGGGTAAATAATGCATATTCTATACTTGCATCAATATTTTGTCCCACCTGACGGTAATGGTGGCACACGTTCATACGAAATGGCACGGCGGTTGGTAAAGGCTGGTCATAGAGTGACCATGATCACCACGAATGCATTTTTCCCAGATCATTACAACCTTTCCAAAGCAACGACCAGTCTAGTCATGGACGGAATCAACCTCCGGATTATCAAAGTGCCGTATTCAAACAGGCTTTCTTATACACAACGAATCAAGGCATTCTTTGATTTTGCCGCAAAAGCCAGCATCGAAGCAGTGAGGGTCAAAAGTGTCGACCTGGTTTTTGCCACTAGTACTCCCTTGACCATTGCCGTCCCGGGTATGGTGGGGAGGATTTGGCACAAAAGATCGATGGTTTTTGAAGTGCGGGACCTTTGGCCTGAGCTTCCAATTGCTATTGGCGCACTACGCAATCCACTGCTCAAAGCTCTTGCGACATGGCTGGAGCGCACAGCCTATACACACTCGTCACATATTGTTGCCCTGTCTCCCGGTATGAAGGATGGCATTGTCAGGATCGGTTTCTCCGCTGACAAAGTGACTGTCATACCTAATAGTTGCGATGTCGATCTTTTCCGCGGAGACAGGCGGAGTCAATCCGAAGCTAGATTTCCCTTCAAAAGCGACGGGCCTGTTATCCTATATGCAGGAACTTTTGGACCCATCAACGGGGTCGAGTATTTGGTCGAGGTGGCCAAGGAAATGCTGAATTTATATGAATCGGTACGATTTGTCATCGCAGGCGATGGCAGGCAGAAGGATTTGTTGATTAAACAGGCCCGCTCTCAAGGGGTCCTAGGTAAAAATCTTTGGATCATCCCTCCTGTGAAAAAAGAAGAAATGCCAAGTCTCCTTTCAGCAAGCACGATTGCCACGTCTCTGTTCATTAACCTCCCTGAAATGTGGAAGAATTCGGCCAACAAGTTCTTCGATGCCTTAGCAGCCGGTCGGTCGGTGATGATTAACTACGGTGGTTGGCAGGCAGATATAATTAATGAAACGGGGGCTGGGCTGGTGGTCCCTCCGGATGACCCTGCCGCGGCCGCCCGACTGCTTCATGATTTTTTGTTAGACAAGGAAAGAATGAAAAAGGCTCGAGCAGCGGCAACGCTTCTGTCTGACACAGAATTCAACCGCGACCGACTCTTCGGAAAGCTTTTGGATGTTTTTGAATCCGTACAACGGAACATGCCGGAATCCCGGCATAAAGCTGCCGATCGATTTTATCGGTAAATTTCTTAGGATGATTCATTCCGCTGAGCTCCATTGTTGTGATCATCGATATTTTGGTACGTGTTCGACCCGGCATGCAACTGTTCAAACAGGTCCTCCCCAGCTGTACTGCGCTTCATTCGATAAAGTCCAACTGCTAAAATTTATTTTGAATGTCGTTGATAATTTCTGCGGTGTATTTCGTGCCAGCATCCTGCCTGCTGTTTGGTAATGGTCATTACCTTTTCCACGTCAGTTTCGAGGCACCGCATCGAAACTTGTCTCGAATTTTGGGCACTTCTACAGCTCAAACTGCTGGCATTCGAGTCCCTACTAAGATTAATTCTCTGAGATTTGTTGCAAATCAGTTGGTGTTACACACTGGGCTTCTGATCCTGGTAGTTATAGGAATAATATGAAACGACTATTTGATCTGTTTGTAACCGGTATCGGGTGTCTGGTGATATGGCCTGCTTTGCTTGGCCTTGCTCTGCTGGTGAGGATTAAACTCGGCTCTCCAGTCCTCTTTTGCCAGACCCGTCCCGGCTTCCAGTGCAGACCATTCAAGATGTTCAAATTCCGCACTATGACAAATGCACTAGGCCCGAATGGGGCTTTATTGCCAGACGCACAGCGCCTGACCAGGCTCGGCAAATTCCTCCGCAGCACAAGCCTGGACGAGTTCCCCGAACTGCTGAACGTTCTTAAAGGGGAAATGAGCCTCGTCGGTCCCCGGCCGCTGCTAATGGAATACCTGCCGCTCTACTCACCCGAACAGGTACGCCGTCATGAGGTGCGCCCTGGCATCACCGGCTGGGCCCAGTTAAACGGCCGCAATGCCATCAGTTGGGAGGACAAGTTCAATCTGGATGTGTGGTAAGTGGAGCATCACACCCTCTGTCTGGAGTTACGAATACTCTGG
>JACMLD010000184.1 GCA_014379785.1 Chitinophagaceae bacterium | reverse complement strand
GCCCGCTCAGCAGGTAGTGAGAGCTGGATCAAAATCGCGGTGGGACAGTCTTACAGTAGTTGGAGTGGATTTGCGTTTGAAGCGGTTTGTCAAAAACATATTCCACAGATAAAGAAGGCATTGGGTATTTCCGGCGTTTATACTGAGGCATCAGGATGGAGGTATCTATCAAACACAAGAGCAACCGGCACACAGATAGATTTGTTGCTTGACAGGCAGGATCACTGCATAAATATTTGTGAAATGAAATTTTTAAATACAGAATTTGTCATAACCAAAAAATATGCTGCCGAGCTGGATCAAAAGGTTTCAGTTTTTCGCGAGCAAACCGAGACCAGGAAAACCTTATTTCCAACCCTGATCACAACCCATGGCACAAGAAAAAATGAATATTACACAGGTCGCGTGCAGGCGGAGATTCTGTCGCGCCAGTTGTTTGAAAACTAGGACCTCATAACATTTGCTTACTTTTTTCATAGTCGACTTTATACTGCGCCGGCGTCGTTCCCGTCCACCGTTTGAAAGCCCGGATAAATGCGGTTGGCTCATTATAACCCAAGGTGTATGATACTTCTTTGATTGAACTATTGCCTGATTGCAGGTAGTGGACGGCAAGACGGTGCCTCACTTCTTCTACAATCTGCAAAAAACTCACACCTTCTTCTTTTAGTTTTCGCTGCAAAGTTCTCGGACTGATATTAAAGTTCGCCGCCACCGCTTCGAGCGACATGGAATAGAGATAAGAATTTGTAAGCAAGTAATTTGAAATGCGGGTGTGTAAAACGCCTCCTTCATTTTTAACCTGCAACAACCCGCCAATTTTCTGCAGCAGATAACTCTGCAATTCATAGTTTGCAGAAATGATTGACTGATTCAGTACTTCATTGCTCAACTCCATCGAGTATTCATTCGCGTTGGCATGTACCGGACATCTGAAAACCCGGGTATACTCATGATGGTCTTTGCCCGCGTGAGGGGTTGAAACATTTTTAGGTTCAATTTTCTTCATCAGCAACCCATCCAGTTCATGCACTATAAATACCATCAGGTAGTCGGCCATGTGTTTTTGTGTGACCGGAAAATCTTTGGCTTTGGTTTGATCAGATATCAGATGGATGACAAAGGTCTTTTTTCCGTGTTCGATACGCATTGTGAAGAGGTCGGTGATCAGGCTTATCAGCGACCCTGCGTTGCTCAGTGCGTCTCCCACGTTTTTACTGGTCTGCACGATCTGACCCACAACACCCAGTGCGGCCAGCTGCATAGACTCTCCAAAATGCAATCCCAGTAAAGGATCATTGGCCAGCAGACTTACATTTTTCCAAAGGGATTCAATCTGCTGAGCCGATAACTTCGACTTGGCATCTGACAGCAAGGTTTTATGGTTGATGGATGCAAGCTGACATACGCGGTCCGGATCAATGTCTTTTGAAACCCCGTATGCCAGCAGCGCGAGTAGGAATTGTTTTCTATAATCCTGCATGATATACCTTCTGCTCTTTTGATAAGTTTGAAAACTTCGCTTGC
>JACMLD010000183.1 GCA_014379785.1 Chitinophagaceae bacterium | reverse complement strand
TACCGTTATATCATCAGCGGCTCCGATACAGACAACCTTTCGCTTGTACACGATGGATTTGTCCACCTGCCAAACAATACCTGGCGCGGAGCGGGAGTGGCGGTTCCCGTATTCAGCCTGAGAAGCAAAGACAGTTTCGGAACAGGTGAATTTACCGATCTGAAACTGCTGGCCGACTGGGCCGCGAAGGCCGGCATGAAAGTGATACAAATCCTTCCGGTCAATGACACCATGGCCACCAATACATGGGCTGATTCCTATCCCTATGCCGCCATCTCAGCATTCGCCCTGCATCCACTCTATATCAACCTCGAAGAAGTAGCGGGCAAGAAAAATGCGGACCTCATAAAATCACTGCGCAGAAAACAGAAACAGCTCAATGACCTTCCGGAAATGGATTACGAACAGGTCATCAGATTCAAACTTTCTACTCTGAGCGAATTATTTCTTTCCGAAAAAAGAGAGTTTCTCAACGAAAAGGATTTTGGAAAATTCTTTGAACAGAATCGCCACTGGCTGATTCCATATGCGGCGTTTTGCTACCTGCGTGATAAAAACGGCACCAGCGATTTTTCTCAATGGAAAATCTACAGCACCTACGACAAAGACGCCATTGAAAAATATGTTTCGCCAAGAGCCAGACATTATGATCGCATAGCGCTTACCTATTATATTCAATACCATTTGCACCTGCAGCTGAAAGACGCTACCTCCTATGCGCATAAAAACGGTGTGATTGTAAAGGGAGATATTCCGATCGGTATCTACAGACACAGTTGCGACGCATGGATGAATCCTTCGCTTTATAATCTCAACGTGCAAGCCGGCGCACCGCCGGATATCTTTGCCGTTAAAGGTCAGAACTGGGGATTCCCAACCTACAACTGGTCAAACATGGAGTCTGACGGATATGCATGGTGGAAACAGCGTTTTGATGAGATGAGCAACTACTTCGATGCTTTCCGGATTGATCATATTCTCGGTTTCTTCAGGATATGGTCCGTACCGATTGATGCAGTGGAAGGCATCATGGGGCATTTTGTTCCGGCCTTACCGGTGCACCTCACAGAATTTCATCAGCAAAACATCTGGTTCGATTATCATAGATATACCCGGCCTTATATCATTGATTCAATTTTGTATGAAACATTTGGCGAGCCCGGTGCGCACGTCAAAGACAACTTCCTTGAAGATGCTGGCTTTGGTCAATACAAACTGCGTGAAGAATTTGACACCCAGCGAAAAATCGAGGCATGGTTCAGTGCCATGCCTGACACCGTTGGGAATGCTGACCTCCGTGAGGGACTTTTCAACCTGGTATCTAACGTGATCATGTTTGAGCAGGAAGGATCAGGTGGACTTGAATTTCATTTCAGGATCTCGATGGAGAACACTTCATCATTCAGGCATCTCGAATACAACACGCAGCAGCAACTTAAAAATCTGTATGTCGATTATTTTTTCAGACGCCAGGACGATTTCTGGAGAAGAGAAGCAATGCACAAGCTTCCCGCTCTGAAAGCCGCTACCAATATGTTGATCTGCGGCGAGGACCTCGGTATGGTACCCGATTGCGTACCGGATGTAATGCGACAGCTCAGTATACTCAGCCTCGAAATACAAAGAATGCCGAAAGCGGCCGACAGAGAATTTTTTCATCCGAATGATGCACCTTATCTGTCTGTCGTAACACCCTCTACCCACGACATGAGCACCATACGCGGATGGTGGGAAGAAGACAGAGAAAAAACACAGCGCTTCTACAACTATGAACTTGGTCAATGGGGTACGGCACCGTATTTCTGTGAGCCATGGATCAACAAGGCCATCATTCTGCAACATCTCTATTCACCTGCCATGTGGAGCATCTTTCTCCTGCAGGATTTGCTGGGTATGAGCGAAATAACCAGAAGAGAAAATCCGCACGACGAAAGAATAAACATTCCCGCAAATTCAAAACATTACTGGCGGTACCGCATGCATTTCACACTGGAGCAACTGCTGAAAGAAAAGGACTTCACGCAAGAGCTGAAAGAATATGTTTCTGCAAGCGGTCGCTCATAATATCCACCGGTTATAAAAATTTTATTGGCATGCTTGTGTAATTGCAAACCGATTGCATCTATTACCTAAAGTATAGCCATGAAATATTTTAAAGCCTATCTCGCAGCATTGCTGCTACTGATTTTTATTGCCTGTAACCAGGGTACCAATCCTGGGAAGACAGGCGCTGACACTTCAATTGCTGAACCTGCACCTGTTGAAACCAAGGATAAGCGGGAGGACAAATCCTTGGAGGAAGTTGTTGTCTCACGAGGGTATTTAAACGCAACAAAATCATTTGAGCCTCCATCATCAATTTATCAACGCGAAGAGGAGGACTTTAACACCGAAGAGTATTCACCCATCGCAGAAAATGAATTTCGCTCCTCCACCATGCATCCTCTCTCTACATTCTCAATCGATGTAGACGAGGCATCTTATTCCAACGTCAGAAGATTCCTCAACGACGGTGTGATCCCGCCGGCCGGAGCAGTCCGCATTGAAGAAATGATCAACTATTTTGATTACCAGTATCCTCAGCCCACCGGTGAGGATCCATTTTCAGTGACAACAGAAATATCTTCGTGTCCCTGGAACAAAGAACACAAGCTGATCCATGTGGGATTGCAGGGCAAAACGATCCCCATTGAAAACCTGCCAGTATCAAATATGGTCTTTCTGATCGATGTCTCTGGTTCCATGCAGGATCAAAACAAACTTCCACTTGTGAAGGCTTCCCTCAAGTTGCTGACCGATCAGCTGAGAGAAAATGATCGCGTGGCGATTGTAGTCTACGCAGGCAGTGCAGGAATGGTATTGCCTTCAACACCTGGTTCAAACAAAAGCGCTATCAAGGCTGCGGTTGACAGGCTGGAAGCAGGGGGATCAACAGCCGGTGGAGAAGGTATACAACTGGCATATAAAATCGCCGCAGAAAACTTTATCAAAAACGGCAACAACCGCATCATTCTTGCCACCGACGGCGACTTCAATGTGGGTACCAGCAGCACAGATGAACTGGTAACCATGGTGGAAAAGAAAAGAGAAGGCGGTGTTTTTCTTTCTGTCCTCGGATACGGAATGGGAAATTACAAAGACGACAAAATGCAGCAACTGGCGGACAAAGGAAATGGCAATCATTCCTATATAGATAATATCAGCGAAGCAAAAAAAGTCCTGGTAAATGAATTTGGCAGCACGCTCTTTACCATAGCCAAAGACGTAAAAATTCAGATCGAATTCAATCCAACATTGGTTCAGGCATACAGACTGGTAGGATACGAAAACCGCGTACTGGCTGCGGAAGATTTTAACAACGATAAAAAAGACGCAGGCGAACTCGGTTCCGGACATACCGTCACCGCACTGTACGAAATAATACCGGCAGGTGTGAAAGATCAGTTTACACAAAAAGTGGACAGTCTCAAATATCAGCAAACTGCTCCCGTGGTTTTTTCAAGCAGCAAAGAACTGATGACTGTAAAACTTCGCTACAAAAAACCGGATGGCGATAAAAGCGCACTCATCGTAAAAACGGCTTTTGACAACGGACAGGCGTCCGTCACTTCCGAAAACTTCAGATTTTCCGCTGCCGTTGCAGAATTCGGCATGCTGCTGAGAGGTTCATCTTTCAAACAATCATCCAGCTTCGACCAGGTGCTTTCACTGGCAAGAAGCGCAAAAGGAGAGGACATCAACGGATACCGTGCGGAATTTATCCGCCTCGTACAGGCAGCAGGATCACTGGTGAAAAAATAAACTTCGTAGTTTTGCTTCATGCAAAAAAAGAAATTGGTGGTACTGACAGGGGCGGGGATAAGCGCTGAAAGCGGATTAAAAACATTTCGCGACAGCGACGGCCTTTGGGAAGGATATGATCTTGAAGATGTGGCTACACCACGCGCCTGGAAAAAAAACCCTTCGCTTGTACTGGCATTTTATAACGACAGAAGAAAAAATGTAAGAGCAGCAAGTCCAAACGATGCCCATCGCGGACTTGCTGCTCTTCAAGATCATTTTGATGTAATGATCATTACTCAAAACATCGACGATTTGCATGAGCGCGGCGGGTCAAAAAATATAATCCACCTGCATGGAGAAATACTGAAAATGCGCAGTGAAAAAAATGAAAGACTGGTGGCACCCATTCACGATGACATCGTTATTGGACAGAAGGCGCCGGATGGTGCGCAATACAGACCCGATATTGTCTGGTTTGAAGAACCGGTGCCGAGGATTGAATTGGCGATCATCGAAGTGTTAAAGGCAGATATTTTTGTGGTTGTAGGCACATCGCTCG
>JACMLD010000182.1 GCA_014379785.1 Chitinophagaceae bacterium | reverse complement strand
GTATCGATGGCTGCATTTGCTTCCTCTGCGGAGGCGAAAACAATTTTCCTTGCATAACGGACGGTGGAAAACAATCTTCCCAAAGGATCAGCGGGCAGTTTGCCTGTAAAATAAAGCCAGTCAACGGCTTTGTTGAGCGCGAATTCGGCAGAGGCGCCCGCGAAAATGAAAAGTACGGTATCGCTTTTCCCCCAGATTTTTCTGACTATCGAGTTTTTTGAAACAAAGAATTGCATACTTAATGTATCTGTCATTTCGACTCCCATCGCGAAGCGATGTGGGTGGAGAAATCCCCAGCCATTACTCAAATGGCGGCTGGGGACCCCTCGGCTTCGCTCGGGGTGACGGACTATTTAAATATCACCTGCTCCCGCGTAACCGTCTCGTCATACCTGACCTCGAGTATATAATGCGTGTCCTTGCTAAACGACTGCGGCACATAAAAACTGATGATATTCGAACTCGCCTTAAAACGGTTATAATAAATTTTTGAGCCCAGCAAATCATAGATTGTAATATCCACCGCACTTTGAGTGCTCTCAAAAAGCTGCACATTCACACGGTTGTTGACAATCGGATTTGGATACACACGCACCAGTTGCTTTTTGTCGGCACTCCGCAACAACACCACATTTGAGTAATCGAGTTTTCCCTGCTTGTCGCGCGATGCAATCCGGTAATACATTTTTGATGAGCTGATCTGATGCAGAAACGAATAATTCTCTTTCTCGTTCAGACTCTGATTCACCACCCGCCCGACTTCAGTATAAGATATTCCGTTTGTTGAAAACTCCAGCGCGAAATAATCATATCTCATATTCAATTCGGCCTTGCACACCAGCCGTGACTCCCCATTGAAATATTGTCCGGTGAGTGACACGCCATCCAGCGGCAGCGCAACCATATTGAATACAGGCAATCTCGTGAAATTACTGCCAAGTACAGTATCGCTCTGCGTTGCTGTAAGACAAAGCCAATCCTGCATCACAGTGGCATACAACTGACGGAAATCATGCTGCATCGGCACCTGATCATTCACCGTTGCGTTAACAGGAATGTTTGGCGATACGCCGATCATTCCTCCATTGAGCATTGCGCCAAAAAACATAACAGGAGCTGAAGTGCCATGATCCGTTCCCACGCTCGCATTGCTTTTTATTCTTCTTCCAAACTCACTAAAAGTCATGCCGGCTACCAGGTGTCCTTTACCCATCAGCTCAATGTCATCCTGAAACGCATTGATTGCTTTCGACAATATACTCAGCACATTCGCATGGGTTCCGGTGGTAGTATTTCCGAGAACCACCTGGTTCTCATGCAGGTCGTGTGTGTTGGGATGGTTGACAATATATACGGGTGTCTTCAGGCCGCCGCCAATTAGCCTGGCAACAATTTTCAATTGGTCAGCAAGAGCATTTCCTGAAGCAGGATACAGTGTTGATTTTGTAACCTGTGCATTGTAAGCGCCGGTAATGCGCGCAGTGTATGCATTGCTCTGGTTTTTCATCTGGCGTAAAAATGTCAGTTCACGTCCATAGTCATTGTTGGGCGCCGGATCTGTAGTGGCATTGATCACATTCAACAATTGCGTGGGATTGGTCACATTATAACCCATGTTCACCGCCGGTCCCTGCAAAGAGAATGGCAGGGTGGCACCGATCTGTATGGCCAACGGATCAGGCATGGTTGTATTAGGATACACTGCAGGGTAATCCGGGTAATTTGTATCAAGCGTTCTTCCCAACCAGCCCGTATCCAAATCCTGATTGCTGTTTGATGCAGAAAACCAAATATCCGTGGCGCGGAAATGGCTGAAACTTGGATTCGGATAACTCACGGCCTGCACAATACAGACCTTTCCATTGTTATACAGATTCTGAATTTCGGCAAGTGCAGGATTCAATCCTGTTGTAGCATTGCCGTTGAGTGGCAATACAGAAGCCTCCGGTATAATGATATTGTTGCGCGCGTTGTTGAGGTTGGAATATTTATCCAGCGGAATGACGGTATTCAGACCATCATTGCCACCGTTTTGCTGAATGATCACGAGTACACGGCCGCAACCATAGGTGTTTTCCGAAAGGAAATCAAAAAATGTGTTTCCTGTGGAAGGTGTCGCCGTTACCGGAAAACCATTGATCATTATCGGTGCAGCGATGGCAGTATTTTTTAAAAAATCTCTCCGTCTCATGGTAGATGTTTTTGTGGTAAGCAGTTGGTGAGTTTAATTGAGCTGGTATTCTGCCAGCTGACATAAACCGGAGAAAAGTGCCTTCAGCCTGGTCTCTACAATATTTTTATTGGTAGTATTTGCAGGATTTGCCAGGTAAGCATTCCATGCATTCGTCCAATAATGGTTCTGCACCTGTCCGCCAAGAAGGGACGAAGACTTGATCTGATCTTTTTGTCCGGTGCTCAGGTCAATCGGCAGGAGATACTTTATTGCGGTGGCCACCAGCTGGTCCGGATCTTCCACTATCGTTGGCCCATAACTCTGTGCGTATGCAATGGTATCAATCTTTATGGCTTTACCGTTGACGGTTACGCCATTAAAATGATCCTGTATGAATTTGAATCTTTTCTGAACAGCATTTGAATTGATCCAGTATTCGTGGTAAGCAGGTGTCTGGTAATATGCATTCCACCCCGCCACATTTGGCATGGAACCCATCTGTTGATCGATGCCCAGGCAAATGGTATCGTTGTAATAACTCCAGACGCGGTATTGATTTTCTATAGAAGTGCCGGTGGTATTGAGATTGAAAGTATTCAGGAGTCCGGCAACGAGGTCAAAGGGACTTTTTATATACACGCCCCGGTTGGCCATGTCGAAGAAATGTTCGCTTTTGAAAAGTTGCTGCAGCACCGGCATGATATTCCAGTTGTTGGCAACAAATGTCTGGGCAAGCGGCACAATCACATTTGCTTCTATGTTTGAGTCAATATCATAATACACAAAATAACGATAAAGCCTCCTGCATATATATTGAGACACCACCACATCTTTCGCAAAAATCATATTGAGCAATTCATCCAGTTCATTTGCGCCATTCACTCCGGATTGGTAATTGATGACTTTATTGTTGAAGAAAGAAGAAAATTGTTTGGTGGCCGTGCTGTGTGCCGATGCCACAAAATTTGTGGCGGGGTTGGCTGTGTTGAGACCCTGCACGCGCCAGCCGGTCACTACCTTGGCTGCTGCTATCACATCGTCCTGCGTGTATTGGCTGCCGGGATCTTTACCAAGTGTAAAGAGTTCCATCAGTTCGCGCGCAAAATTTTCATCGGGTGACGACGCACTGTTTGCCTGGTTGTTGAGATAAAACATCATCGAAGGCTCCGTTGCAACTGCGCGTATCAGCGTTCTGAAATTTCCCCCCGCACTGTCGCGGAACAGTTTTACATACCGATAAAATATTCTCGCAGAATTGGTATTGATATACTGGTTGGAAGATTGAAATATACTTTCAAAATCGATCGGTATAAAATGGTACCAGAACCAAACCATTTTTTCCCGGATAGTAATGTCGCCATTCAGTGTGAGTCCAAACAGCCACCGCCGCAGCGATTGCATTCTGTAAGTATTGGATGTTTGTCCAACAGCCGTCGTCGGGAAATGGTTGGTGGTCCAATCGGCACCATATGCCAGCCCGTTTTCGTCGGCGAAAAAATTCTGATACCAGTTGACCGGTGGTGCCGGCGGCGTGTTGTTTATATTCAGGACAATATCCACTGCTGCGGACGGCGTCAGCGGGAGCAACTGGTCAAGCCAGGTTTTGTTTGAACCAAAGTTGGTATGTCTTAAAAGATGGTGCACTTCCCATGCGGTCCAGGGCCCTGAATATGGATTTAGTCCGGAGGTTACATTGCCCACTCTAACCATCGGGGAAATGCCTTCGGCCTCACCGATCTGGTGAACGATTTCTTCGGAACTGTAATGCCGGGGAGCCAGCGATTTTCGCGCATATTTGTCAAACAGCGGGTCACTGGTGCCGGTTCCCTGATCTTCCTGCACAGCAGGAAAGGGTTGCAGGAATTTTCGCCTGGATACTTTTTGATCGCCCATAAGAGTTAGTTTAAGAGGTGCACAATAATTTACAACCTTGCCAAGGATAAACCTGAAAGTGTGAATAAGTTTTGGGCTTCAGTCATTTCGACCGAGCGCAGCGAGCGGAGAAATCCCCAGCCGACAATCGGCAAGATTTTTCGGTGTTCGCTGTGTTACCCCCCGCCGCCCCGATGGTAATTGCTCCGCGGCTGTGTTCCTGCTGCCACCCGGGTATGGTGAGTTTCATGAAATGCAACGCAGGAGCCAAGGCCGCTACGAGCAAGTTACCATCGTTGCGGTCATGGCACTCTGTTAAGCTGAAACCTAGTTGACAAAATGATCACAGTGAGATTTGCGGGAAATGCCGATCTTAAGACAAAAATGGAGACAGGTGTACTCTTGTTTAATGGCATTCACTATCCCGTCAAAGTAGTTGACCAGGCAATGGAATGGGCAAAGCAGAACGGAAAAGAGCTCACAGCCATCTTTTTGCAGGAATCAGAAGAAAAAGAAGGATATGGATTTCCAAGTGATCTCGACAAGGCCCAGGAACTGAATACTACAGAAGATATAAACAGAAGTGACGATAACCTGGTGGAAAATAATATAAAGATGATCGCACATGCCGCGAAAATCTCAAACATCGCAGTCACAACAAAGCTCCTTAAAAATCCTGCTGAAGAACAACTTATCGAAGCCATCAGACAAGGCACTGTTATTTTCGTTAGCGAAAAGATAGACGACTATGCTGTTGCAGCTGTCACCAGTTTTAATATTATGGAGTTGCTCAGGTCACTGAATATCCCCCTGCATTCTGTAAAAGAGTAGGTACATTCGCCATATGGCTACCAATCGCAGAAATTTCCTCTTCCAGTCCACAAGTCTCCTTGCCGCTTCTGTCCTGCCCCTCGATGCAGTGTTCGGTAGCCGGGCTCCAAAATACAAGATGGGATTGCAACTGTTTTCTATCCGTGCCCCCCTCGCAGCAGATCTTACCGGGACAATAAAAAAGGTGGCTGCCATCGGTTACGAAGATTGTGAAACCTATGGCTACGACCCCATAAAAGGGACTTTCTACGGAATCAGGGCCTCCGAATTCAAAACCCTTCTTTCAGACAACAAACTCATTACCACCAGCGGCCACTACGACTTTACAAAGCTTTTTGATAAATCTGATGATGAAATGGCGCGATTCACTGACCAGTGCATCGCCGGAGCCAGCACCCTCAAACAGAAATACATCACCTGGCCCTGGCTCGATCCGGCATTCCGGACGCTTGAAAATTTCAAAAAACTTTCAGCCAAACTGAACACCATCGGCGAACGCGTAAAAAAAGCCGGACTCGGATTTGCATACCACCACCACGATTTTGAATTCAAAGATTACGACGGAATAAATGGGTACGACATCATCATGAAAGAAACCGACCCTTCGCTCGTAAAACTCCAGATGGATCTTTACTGGGTAATGCATTCCTCCAAACTGAGTCCTGCAGAGCTCATCGCACGGCAACCCGGCCGTTTTGTAATGTGGCATATCAAAGACATGGATAAAGTGAGTCGCGACTATTCCGAACTGGGCAACGGTTCCATCGACTTCACGGTCATACTTCCGGAATCTTCCCGCGCAGGTCTTGAATACTATTATATTGAACAGGGTGGAAATTTTGCGAAAGACCCGATGCAAAGTGTGGCCGACAGCGCAGTCTATTTTAAAAAGAACCTGGAGAAACACCTGAAATAAGAATTCCAACTACCATCGATAGACTGTATTTTTAATTATCATTTTGACAATTAATAATTTTGGGCTTGCAAAAAGGGTTC
>JACMLD010000181.1 GCA_014379785.1 Chitinophagaceae bacterium | reverse complement strand
CTTTGAAGCGAGCGCCGATGAACGGCTTACACGCGGATTTATCTCGATGGCAATGATTTCTTCTGTTTCTGGATTGAGGGCGAACTGCACGTTGCAGCCACCTGCGAAATTGCCCAGGTCGCGCATCATCATGATGGCCGTATTGCGCATCAGCTGGAATGCAGTATCGCTCAATGTCATGGCCGGAGCCACCGTGATGGAATCGCCTGTGTGAACACCCATTGGGTCAAAATTCTCTACCGTGCATATGATCACTACGTTGTCAACCGCATCGCGGAGCAGTTCCAACTCATATTCCTTCCATCCCAGCACAGCTCTTTCTACCAGCACCTCATGAATGGGTGAAGCCTGCAGGCCGCGGTTCAAAGCCTCATCTAGCTCGTCTTTGTCGTGCACAAATCCACCGCCCGTACCCCCAAGGGTAAATGAAGGGCGGATTACAAGCGGAAAGCCAATTTCCTGCGCAAACTCCTTTCCTTCCAGAAAAGAATTGGCTGTTTTAGCTTTTCCCACCGGAACGCCGAGCGCAATCATCCACTGGCGGAATTTTTCGCGGTCCTCCGCCTTGTCGATTGCTTTGATATCCACACCAATCAATCTCACATTGTATTTTTCCCATATACCAAGGTCTTCCGCTTCTTTTGCAAGATTCAGCGCCGTCTGGCCGCCCATGGTTGGCAGAACGGCGGTAATGTCATTCTCCTCCAGAATCTGCTCAATACTTTCTACGGTGAGTGGCAACAGGTAAACCTTGTCGGCCATCATTGGATCTGTCATGATGGTTGCCGGATTACTGTTGATAAGGATAACCTTTATGCCTTCTTCGCGGAGACTCCGGGCCGCCTGTGTGCCGGCATAATCAAATTCGCAGGCCTGACCGATAATAATTGGACCTGAACCGATGATGAGGACGGAATGGATGGACGTATCTTTTGGCATTTCTCTTTTTACTTTTTTAGATTCTGCGGGACTTTCGCCAGATAAATTCCGCAAAAGTAAGGGAATTACATAAAAAGCCCCCACCTAAGTGAGGGCATATAATAATTATATGGAAAAATCTATCAGCTATTGTGAAAAGACTGCCACTCGATGTCATCGAGCTGCACCTGGCCCTGACGGGATGCGATGCGCTTTTTTGCCAGTTCACGCTTTTCCTCATAGTTCGTGCGCCATTTATAGACAAGCTTTTGCTTGGCTTCATTGCCTTTTATCCATCCCACAAATGTGGCGGCAAGCATAGCTACGCTGAGAAAGAAGTTGCGTTGAAATTTTTTCATAACCTGAAATTTACCTGGCTGATTTAATTAAGACAGCATCACTATACCAAAAGCTGTTCCATTGTTTATAAAAAACCATACCATTTTGTGGGTATTTACGAAAATTTAACGCAGATATATTTTAGCCTTATGGGTTAGCTTTGCGGATTCATCAGAATTCAATTTAAACGGCAAATAAATCATGAGACTGGCAAGCGCGACCTCCACTATATTAACAATCCTTCTTTTTTCAATAGCCTGCATCGGTCAAAATGCCATAGAGTATCCAAAAGGCTATTTCAGAAATCCGCTGGCGGTTCCCATGGATCTGAGTGGAAATTTTGGCGAGCTTCGCCCGAATCACTACCATATGGGTCTTGATCTCAAGACCCTGAAAAGAGAAAACCTTCCTGTGTCAGCCGCTGCTGACGGCTATATCGCGAAAATAAAAATTGAGCCCGCCGGTTTTGGAAGAGCCATTTACATCAATCACCCAAACGGTCTCACCACGGTCTATTGTCACCTCAATGATTTTACACCGGCACTGGAGAAATACCTGAAAGATCAACAGTACAAACTGGAAGCATGGCGGGTTCTGCTGGATATCCCTTCCAACCTTTTCCCCGTAAAAAAAGGAGAATACATTGCCAACAGCGGCAACACCGGCGGTTCTCAGGCCCCCCACGTTCATTTTGAAATCAGGAGAACTGCCGACGATGTCAATCTGAATCCCATGCTTTTCGGATTTCCGTTGGCAGATAACACCAGACCTTCTGTCATAAGGCTCGCCATGTATGACCGTACACGCAGTGTTTACGAACAAGCTCCCAGGATGTTGCCCGTGGTAGCCTCGGCTGCTGCGGCCAAAACTGCCGCGCCCATCATCAGTACTTCACCGAGGGTTAGCTTTGCTTTTTCCTCTTCAGACACGCATTCCGGTTCCTCAAACGCAAATGGAATTTTCGAAGGACTGATCCATGACAATGGCCGGCTGGTGACGGGATTCAAGATGGACAATATCAGTTACGACGATACGCGCTATTTGAATGCTCATATCGATTATCGCACCCGTGCAACCGGAGGTCCTTATCTGCAGCACCTTTCAGAATTGCCCGGATACGCCAATTCCATCTATACGAAACACAGCGGCGATGGCAGCCTGGATATCTCCGACGGTCTCCCGCACGAGATCCGTATCGACGCCAGGGACGCCTACGGCAATACCACATCGATTTATACCAGAGTGCAATACAAAGCGGGTTCGGTCGCCAGACCCGTCGCAGCCGGAAAAATATTTTTTCCACGAATGCTGGATGGCGAAGAACAGGCCGAATGCGAATACTATATCGGTGAAAAATGTCTGTATGATTCGGTGCACATCGTATACCGCCAGACGGTTGCAACCAACCCAGCCGTACTTTCAGCAGTTCATACCATCGGAGCCAGTTATATTCCACTACAGGATTCAATGCTGGTGCGGATAAAACCGACATCAGGATTCGATCTTTCCAATTCCGGAAATATAGTCATGCAGCGATTTTCCGGAAACAAGACCGAAGTCCAGAAAGTACAATGGCAAAAAGGTTGGGCAATGGCGAAGTTCCGCGACTTCGGTAGTTTTCTGCTGGTCGTAGACAATCTGCCTCCCGTAATCACCGCGGTCGGAATAACAGAGGGGGCAAACCTTTCAAAAGCTTCCCGGATAGCATTCACCGTATCCGACAATCTGGGCTCGTTTTCAGGTTTCCGTGCCGAGCTGGACGGAAAATGGTTGAGATTTACGAACGACAAAGGGCGCACATTTATTTACAAGTTTGATGAGAAATGTCCAGCCGGACAACACCAGCTCAAAATTTCCGTGGCAGACGCAGCAGGAAATATTGCCACCAAAACATTCAACTTTACGAGGTAGTCAGATGAAACATTTAAAGGAAGGAGAGAAAGCGCCTTTGTTTTCAGCAAAGGATCAGAACGGCAATAAAATTTCGCTCAAAGAATATCTGGGTAAAAAAGTGGTGTTGTATTTCTATCCTGAAGACGATACACCCACCTGCACCATACAGGCATGTAACCTCAGAGACAATCACAGCCTGCTTGAAAAGGAAGGCTATGTAGTAATTGGCGTGAGTCCGGACGATAGCAACAAACACAAAAAGTTTGAAACAAAATTCACTCTCCCATTCACTCTGCTTGAAGATCCAAACCACAAGATCATCAACCTCTATGGAGTATGGGGGCCCAAACAATTATATGGTCGTCATTACGAAGGACTTCACCGCACTACATTTGTTGTGGATGAAAAAGGAATTATCATCAAGATCTTTTTAAAGCCACGCAACAAAGCGCATGCAGAAGAAATTCTGAAACACACCAACAAATAGCTCCACCATTTTAGGTGACAACAAATACACATTCTGAGGATTGTGCAGGCCGTCCTGTTGGCTGATTTTTGCAATTCAAATTTATCAAACAAATAAACTTTAATTGTATGAAATCAAAAGCCCTTTTCACACTTGCCATCTGCACGCTTCTGCAGCTCGGCAGCTTTGCACAGTCAAAAAAGAATCATTATCCAATCACAACAGAAGAAGGAATCTCACATATCACTGTGGCCTCCAACATTGATATTCTGCTGATCCAGTCGGCAGATGACAAGGTAAATGTCAGGGTAAAACCCGAGAACCTCGACAAGCTGAAAGTGGTGCTCCATGGAACTTCTCTATTTCTCGATACAAAAGCAAACAGCAATGAGCGTATTGAAGTATTTGTGACAGTCGATGAGTTGAAAGGTCTTCGCCTCAATGGTAACTCTTACGCTGTTTCACACGGTATTCTTGAGAGCGGATTATTAAAAGTTGACCTCGATGAAACTTCAAGGGTTGCGATCCGCACAAACGGAAAGATCAGGGTAAATGCTCCGAAGAAACAAACCCTTATCGAAGAATCCAAATCAAGCGCGGTGTATTCTTTTGCTTCTGGCGAAGCGGAACTGCTCCATCACTTCTGATGATCACCGATACAGGTTATATCATTCACACTATCGGCTATTTCTTCTGTCCTTTTGAAAACGCAGTTTTACACTGTCTTTCTGACATCCAAAAAAAGACATTCAACAAACCTTTTCACGTAAAAAAAAATTAAAATGAACCAGGCAAAACTATTCTCCATTATCATGGCAGCAGGCATGCTCGCTATCGGTTGCGACAAAGACGATGACGATTATAAAAATCCACCGCCACCACCGCCGGCTACTTCAGTGGTAATCACCGCAGCCGGTGACAGTGCAGGAATTGTAGCAAAACTCAATGAATTCCGTACACTGGCAGGTGACCCAAACAATGGCGCACCGGGCGCTACAGGCGGACGCAGAGAAGTAAACTGGGATGGTGTTCCTCCCCAATTCAACAACAACAATGCATTTCCTTTTAACTTTTTTGGCGAGACCGATGCGGCACTTCCAAACGGAAGAAAAAGAGGTCTTATACTTTTGAATACAGGAAATCCCTTCCGTGTAGACAGCACAGATTTTTCTGAGATAGATGCATCTTATGCTACACAGTTCGAACCTTTCACACGCAAGAGATTGTTTATCACTGCAGGCAGCACAGTAACTGAGGTCACTTTCAAAGTGCCGGGCACCAACACAAATGCAACTGTCAATTCATTTGCATGTATTTTCTCTGATGTGGATGATGCAAACTCAACATCTATCCAGTACTTCAGTGGCAACAAACTGCTCGGTTCATTCAAAGCACCCGTTCAGTCTCAGGGTTTCTCACTGCTTGGTGTTAAGTTCCCCAACGATAAAATTACCCTCGTGAAAATCATCTCAGGAAATGCTCCGCTTGCTGCTGGTGTGAAAGATATCAGCAATGGTGGCACGAAGGACCTGGTTACCATGGA
Source organism: Chitinophagaceae bacterium (assembly GCA_014379785.1). Classification (GTDB taxonomy): domain Bacteria; phylum Bacteroidota; class Bacteroidia; order Chitinophagales; family Chitinophagaceae; genus JACMLD01. The sequence continues at coordinate 4,077 of JACMLD010000181.1, read as the reverse complement.
TGATTTTCTGTATGACGAGCCAAAGGCAAATCAATAATAAATCTTTAATCTGTACGGTTTTCAGTAGTCAGTTAGTTTTGGATGGTCAATGAGGGTTCGCATACCCGTCCCCCCGGTTTATTCCGGGGGGATTTTGTTTCTACCCGAATTTGGTGATTACCCAGGCTGTTTTTTTACTCCACTTTTACATTCCGAAAAATAAAATCTTACTACCATGAAGAAAATGATTTTTGTGCTGATTGCCGGCATGGCGATATTCACTTCCTGCGACAAAAACGACGACAAGAAAGAACCCGCGGCTCCGGTTGTCATTACAGCAACGGGCGATATCACGTCCAAGATGAATGAATTCAGGGTTTTGCTTGGTGAACCATTGAACACAACAACGGGCAAAACCAGCGGCAGAAGAGAAATAAACTGGGATGTTGTGCCTGAAGAATTCATCACGCAGAATCTTCCGAAGACTTTTTTTAATCCAACGGATGCTGCAGCACCGGTTGCCCGTCAGCGTGGATTCACCTATGAAAGTGATGGCGAATTCCGTGTGAGTACCAACGGATTTGGCAATATTGAACTTACCCTGGCTACCCAGATTCAGGCATTCAGTGGAGACCGCGTATTTGCGAATATTTCTGAAACATTGTGGGACACACAGTTCCAGGTGGCAGGTTCTACCGAAGCCGCGACTGTGAATGGTTTTGGCGCAGTCTTTCTCGATGTTGATATTGCAAACAGCAGTTTTCTCGAGTTTTTCAGTGGCAATAAAAGTCTCGGTAAATTTTTCGCTCCTGTGCACGACGCGAATACACCGTTCTCTTTTGTGGGAGTCTGGTTTAAAGACACAGAGGTTACAAAAGTTCGTGTTGGTCATGGAAACGGTAAGCTCGTGAGTGCAGGAAAAGACATCAGCAACGGTGGAGTAAACGATATAGTGGCGCTGGATGATTTTTTGTACAGTGAGCCGAAGGCTTCAAAATAACCCCCGTGAAGGGGTTTTTTAGTAATTTTCAACATGTCTCTGCCCTTTACCCCAAGGCGCTGCCTTCATTTTTCCCTGGTCATTTTTGCGGTTCTGCTGCAAGGGCTGAGAGGCTTTGCCCAGGAGCCAAACATTTCTTTTTCAAAACTCTCCGTCCAGAACGGGCTCTCTAACAACAAGGTCAAGTGTATCCTGCAGGATAAAAGAGGATTTATCTGGATCGGCACAGAAGATGGACTCAACCGGTACGATGGGCAGCATTTCGTCCAGTTTTTACACGACCCGTCGGTGCAAAGCGGCATTTCAGGAAATATCATCACTGATATCATAGAAGACAGAGAGGGTATTATCTGGATTGCTACGGAAGATGGTGGACTCAACCGATACGATTACCGTCTGTCACCACAGGAGCAATTCAGATCATACAAGCATCAGCCCGGCGACCCAAGTTCCATTCCAGTAAATGTAATCAACAGCCTGCTCGACGACGGCAACGGCAATATCTGGCTTGCCACAAGTGGTGCATCGGTACTGTGTTTCAACAAAAACCAACAGGCTTTTACCGAAAATGTCACCGTGGGGCGTACAACCTATGATCTGTGCCTGGACAACAAAGGAGTGATATGGGCCGGGCGTGAGGGCGGAAGTATTCTTAAAATATATCCCCCAACCGGGAAGTATGAAGTACAGGAAGAATATGGCAACTTTTACAAAAACCTGCCGCATGTAGTAGTGACCGCAGTATTTCGCGATGCAAAAAACAATATGTGGCTGGGATCGTGGGATAAGGCAGTCTACCGGTTCAACAGTGCAACGAACAAAGAAGAAACTTTTAAACCCGGACCCCAACCGGGGATGTTTGGGAACGACGAAGCAACATCATTTGCCGAAGATGCGGGTTACCATATCTGGATAGGCAGTAAAAAAACAGGGCTCTATATTTTTGACCCTGCAACCGAACAATTTACAAATTTCAGTCATGACCCATCCAGGGAAGGATCGCTGAGTCACAATACCATCAACTGCATTTACAGGGATCGACTTTCGAACATGTGGGTGGGAACAAACAATGGCATCAGCATATTCAAGTCGAGCCAGCAATCATTTCGTCAGCATTTTATCACAGGTAAAAAATCAAATAGTCCGCTTACCATCTATGACTTTTTAACTGACGAAAAAGGCGGGTTGCTGATCGCTGCCAGCAACGGACTGTATCATGAAGAAAAAAATGGCAACGTTCGTCATATACCACTATCATACAAAAACGAATCGCTGCGAATCACAAAGATCTTCCGTGATGTAGATGGTAAATTGTATCTGGGTACAAATTACACCTTGTTCAGATTCAACCTGGCAACGGGACTGATTCAACCATTGCCGAATACCGACAAGGATACGGTGATGAGCAAGCTGATAGAATCCAGGATAGTGTCTATAGTCCGCGATACCATTGAGGGCCGGCCGGTGCTGGTTACTTCACCGTACGGCCATTTCATCACTTACTATGATCTTGAGGAACAAAGATGGATATCCAGAAAGGATACGATAAAAAACATTCAGAAGAATTTTAATATCCGCGACAACCTCGTGCGCAAAATGATCAAGTCGAATGCTGGTGATATCTGGATGGCTAATTTCAAAGAGGGTCTCGGCAGGTGGAATGCTACGAGTGGCGGAAGGATAGAGTATTTCGTCAACAATCCAAATCTTCTGCACAGCATCAGCAACAACAATGTTTTTGATGTGTTGAGTGATGAACACAATAATCTCTGGGTAAGTACTTACGGTGGCGGGTTGAACTATTTCAATACCGGATCGGGAAGGTTCATGCACATCAATGCCACCAATAATCTTTCGGAAGGCATTCAGCGGGATCGGAAAGGAAATATATGGATCGTAAGCAATGGAAATTTGCATAGATATGATATTTATAATAAGTCTTACACGTCGTTCGACTTACCGGATGTAGAAAGGACGGGCGGTGTGCATGGTTATATGTACCGCGACGAAAACGATTTTCTGTATGCTGCGGGTGATGGCTACTTTGTGAAGTTCAATCCTGATTCCGTGAAAATTGAGAAGAGGGTGCCAAGGGTATTGCTGACGGATTTCAAAATTTTCAACAATTCATACAATCAGCTGCTGGCATCGGACCGGATTGTGCTGGAATATAATCAGAATTTTTTCAGCGTTCATTTCGCGGCGCCATATTATGAGGGCGGTGGAAATGTACAGTACGCATATCAACTGGAAGGTGTGGAAGATGGATGGGTGAATGCGGGCGATGGAAATGCGGCCAGTTACACCAATGTAAGCGGCGGTACCTATCGGTTTAAGGTGCGGGCCACAACTCAGCCTGGAGTATGGGGCAATGACTATACGGTATTGATCATTGAGGTGATACCACCGGTATGGAAGAGGTGGTGGTTTTATGCATTGTGTGCGTTGTTTATTTCAGCGATCATCTATGGTATCTACCGGTATCGGATAAACGAAATTTTTAAAATGCAGGCGATACGGAATAAGATTGCGCAGGATCTGCATGATAGTGTGGGTTCTACGCTGAGCAGTATTTCCGTGTACAGCCAGGTGGCGAGAATACAGCATGAAAAAGGAAAGAATGATGAATTGAAAGATGTACTGGATAAGATTGGCATTACATCCACCGATATGATTTCTGAGATGAATGATATTGTGTGGGCGATAAATCCGAGGAATGACAGCATGGAAAAGATCATTCAACGGATGGAATCTTTTGCGAAGCCATTGCTGCAGGCAAAAAACATCAGTTTTAGTTTTGAGTATGACCCTGATATTTTGCTGGTTAATTTGCCGATGGAGAAAAGGAAGAATTTTTATCTCATATTTAAAGAGTCCGTGTCGAATGTGTTGAAGTATTCAGGATGCAGGATGCTGAGTGTTTCGATAAATGTGGAGCATAATATGGTGGTTTTGAAGGTTCAGGATGATGGAAAAGGTTTTGATCCGGAGCAGATGAAAATCCTGGCAGCAAAGTCGCTGTCGGGCAACGGATTGAATAACATGAAGCGCCGGGCATCTGAGATGAAGGGAGAATGCCTGATAAACAGCAGTTCCGG
>JACMLD010000180.1 GCA_014379785.1 Chitinophagaceae bacterium | reverse complement strand
TGAAAACGACCGGAAAGCAAATCTTGTCCCGGTTAGAGATTACCGTTATGCCGCAGAACTGAAACAGCGATACCCGCTGCACCATTTTCTCCGCAGCGCAAAAATCATGAAGGAATTGCGCAGCATAAAATCTGCAGGGGAAGTAGCCATCATTCAACAGGCAATCAATATCACTGAGAAAACATTCCGAAGACTGCTGCAATTTATCCGTCCCGGTGTGATGGAATATGAAATCGAAGCCGAGATACTCCATGAATTTTTGAAGAACCGCGCCACTGGTCTAGCTTATAATTCGATCATCGCCAGCGGGGATCGTGCAAGAACACTCCATTATATTGAGAATAGCCGCGAATGCAAAGATGGTGAACTGGTACTGATGGATTTTGGCGCTGAATACGGATACTACAATGCCGACATGACCCGCACCGTTCCGGTAAACGGGAAATTTTCAAAAAGACAGCTGAGTATCTATAATGCATGCCTTCACCTGCACAACTACGCCAAAAGCCTGCTGAAGCCAGGCATCACGCTTGGCGAGTATACCAATAAAGTAGGTGATGAAGCCTCAACGCAATTCATAAAACTGGGACTCATAACAAAAGAAGATGTAAAAAATGAAAATCCCGAAAACCGCGCCTACAGGAAATACCTATATCACGGAATTTCTCATCATCTTGGTCTGGATGTGCACGACCTTGCCGTCATGACGGCTCCGTTGCAACAGGGAATGGTATTGACCGTAGAGCCGGGCATCTATATCCAGGAAGAACAGATTGGTGTAAGGATTGAAAACAATGTCTGGATAACAAAAACAGGTAACCAGGACCTGATGAAAAACATTCCCATCAAAGCCGATGAGATTGAATCACTGATGAAAAAGAAAGCATGAAACAAATCCCTAATATTTTCACCCTCCTGAATCTCTTTTTTGGCTGCTGCGCAATAGTATATATCCTTCAGAATGGAATTTCGGTGATGTATAATCCATCGGGTGGCGATTTCATAGGCATGCCCGAGCAGATTGTTATGGGTTCATTATTCATCGGTCTGGCGGCAGTGGTCGATTTTTTAGACGGCTTTGTAGCAAGAATGTTCAAAGCCACTTCAGAAATGGGAAAACAACTGGATTCACTGGCCGACCTGGTGAGTTTTGGAGTTGCTCCCGGCATGATCATTTACCAGTTTCTGAGAATTAGCTATGCATCTCAGCCAAACGGACTCGATATTTCCTTTTTGTTGTTGTTGCCCGCCTTTCTGATTCCCTGCGCGGCAGCGTACCGACTTGCAAAATTTAATCTGGACGAAGGTCAGCAGTACGGCTTCAAAGGAGTTCCCACACCTGCAGTAGGCTTGCTGATAGCCTCGTTCCCTTTAATTTATTGGTATAGCTCGGGCAATGAAACGGTTTCGAACCTGATTCAGAGCCGGTGGTTGCTCTATTTCGTGATTATTGCGGTCAGTTACCTCATGGTCAGCAACCTCCCCATGCTGAGTCTCAAATTCCGGGATTATTCAATCAAAAATAATATTCCCAAGATAATACTTGCTCTGGTAGCCGTTCTCGGGGCAATATTTATCGGTTGGCTGGCAGTCCCGCTATTGTTCGTTTTTTACATTGTGCTATCTTTGGCCTTCAAAAATAAAAATCCATGACATACAGCGTACAGGTCAAAGTAATGCCACTGAAAGAGTTGCTGGATCCCCAGGGAAAAGCGGTGATGGGCGGTCTGAGCAATATGGGCCTTTCGGCGGTGCAGGATGTACGTGTGGGCAAAAGCATCACACTGCAGATTGACGCTGATTCTGAAAATGCGGCCAGGCAGATAGCTGAAGACGCAGCAAAGAAGTTGCTTGCAAACCCCGTCATGGAATATTTTGAAATCTCGGTGAACTAGCCGCAACGGGGATTACATCATGCTTTATATTGTTCCAACACCCATCGGCAATTTGCAGGATATCACCCTGCGGGCGCTGGAAATACTGAGAACTGTCGATCTCATACTTGCAGAGGACACCCGCACCTCGTCCAAGCTGCTCAACCACTATCAGATCAGCAAACCCATCTCGCCTTATCATCAGCACAACGAACATAAAATCGTGCAGCACCTGGTTGACCAGATGTCCGCCGGCAAGAACATGGCTGTCATCACAGACGCTGGCACACCTGGTATTTCTGACCCTGCCTTTCTCCTGGTAAGAGCAGCGATTGCTGCAGATATCCGGGTGGAATGCCTGCCGGGGGCGACAGCTTTTGTGCCCGCACTGGTGGCGAGTGGTATACCCGCCAGCAGGTTTGTGTTCGAAGGTTTTATTCCGCAGAAAAAAGGGAGACAGACCCTGTTAAAATCGCTCGCCACAGAAGAGCGCACCATGATATTTTACGAATCGCCCATGAGACTTGTAAAAACACTGACGGATTTTGCAGCAGCATTCGGTGCCGAAAGAAGATGTTCGGTCAGCAGAGAGATCACCAAGATTTATGAAGAACACGCCAGGGGCACCATTGCAGAAGTAATTGCACATTTCCAGCAAAAAGATGTGAAAGGAGAGATAGTGATAGTGGTAGAAGGTAATTAACACAAACTTTAAGAACGCGGTGGGATATTTGCATCAAGTAAAATAAACCTCAATGAAAAAACTTCTTATCCTTCTTCTGATTTCGGCTAACCTCACGGCATTCTCTCAACTCAGAAAAATTCCGGCATCGGTGACCGAATCCTTCAAAGACAAATATCCATCTGCGAGCAATGTAGAATGGAAGGATAAACTCAGCGTATTCATCGCTGCTTTTGAGTTCGACGGCATTCAGTACGAAGCACGGTTCAACAGCAAGGGCCAGTGGCAGGAGACTGAAAGCGTGATCAGCGAATCTGATCTTCCTGCACCGGTAAAAGACGGATTTGAAAAAAGCAAATACGCCGACTGGGAACCGGTAAATTTTTATTATTTGCAATTACCTGAAGACAAAACCCAATATCGCATTGTGGTCGGCAAAAGTGACCTTCAGAAAAAGAACCTCGTGTTCTCGTCGGCCGGCCGACTCATAAAAGACAAGATCACACTTTAAATTCTGACTGCATGATAAAACGGTTATTAGTAGCCGGCATTTCCATTATTGCCGTAACCATGGTACAGGCCCAGCAGACACGCTGGCAACAGCATGTGAAGTATGCCATGGATGTAAATGTCGATGTTCAATCCAACAAATTCACCGGTAAACAAAAACTGGAGTACACCAACAATTCACCCGATACACTGAAGAAGGTATTTTATCATTTGTACTGGAACGCATTTCAGCCCAACAGTATGATGGATGCCAGGAGCCGCTTCTTTGGAAAAAAAGTTTCAAATGGGAGGGCCGATTGGGATGCAAGAGTGAAAGACAGAATACAAAATCTGAAGCAGGATGAAATCGGTTACCAGAAAGTGAAGTGGGTAAAGCTGAATGGAGCTGATCAGAAATTGATCGACCATGAAACAATACTGGAGGTGACATTGTCAAAACCATTGCTTCCTGGCGGCAAAGCAATACTCGAGATGGAATTTGAAGCCCAGGTGCCGTTGCAGATAAGAAGAAGTGGGCGCGACAATCCCTCTACCGGTGTGCGTTACAGCATGAGTCAATGGTATCCGAAGCTTTGTGAGTACGATTTTGAGGGATGGCACCCTACGCCTTATATCAGTCGTGAATTCTATGGGGTATGGGGCGACTATGATGTAAAAATTTCAATCGATAAAAAATACCTGGTTGCCGGCTCCGGCTACCTGCAAAATGCATCCCAGATTGGTTTTGGGTATGAACCGCCCGGCACAAAAGTGCAGCAGCCCGCAGGTGATAAACTTACCTGGCATTTTGTTGCACCAAATGTGCATGATTTTATGTGGGCAGCAGATCCCGATTACAAACATATATCGAAGGCCGCTGCAAATGGTACCATGATTCATGTGGTCTATAACCGTGATGTTGAAAAGCTGAAAAGGCAATTCGATATGCTTTCTGCGTCAACAAAAAATTCATTCAACAATGACGTCAACCGATACACCGAAAACTGGGATAATCAATGGCAGCAGGTTTTGGATGCCGCATTGATCGCCTTGCCATTTATCGAGAAAAATTTTGGTGCATATCCGTATAAACAATATTCGTTTGTTCATGGCGGTGATGGCGGAATGGAATATCCGATGGCCACCTTGGTGAGCGGACCGGGGGTGGGCCTTGCTTTTCATGAATGGATGCATTCATGGTACCAGATGATCCTTGCCACAAACGAAAGTTTGTATGCATGGATGGACGAAGGATTTGCATCATTCGCGGAAACCAGAGTGATGGATTATTACAACGCAGTCAAAACGACAAAATCAATTCCAACCGAAGAAGGAAATTCTTCGAAGCAAAAAGCTTTGATTGACTCGCTTGTAAAAGCAAACCGTGCCGGCAATAGCCATTCGGGGGCTTACCAGGGTTATTTTGCGCTGGTCCGTAGTGGTCTTGAAGAGCCGATGACAACACATGCGGATCACTTTGAAACAAATTTCGGTTCCGCGATGGCAGCATACTCAAAAGGAGAAGTTTTTGTGGAGCAACTCGGATACATCCTGGGTGAAGAGGTGCGTAACCAGGTTCTGCTTGAGTATTACCGGCAATGGAAATTCAAGCATCCTAATGTGAATGATTTTATTCGGGTAGCAGAAAAGGTCAGCGGTATTCAGCTGGATTGGTATCGGGATTATTTCGTCAATACTACCAAGACCATTGACTATGGAATTGACAGTGTGTGGGAAGAAGCTGGAAAGACAAAGATCAGGCTCATCAACAGCGGTCAGATGCCGATGCCGGTGGACCTGCAGGTGAGCTACAGCGATGGTTCATCGGACCTGCATTATGTGCCCATGTACCTGATG
>JACMLD010000023.1 GCA_014379785.1 Chitinophagaceae bacterium | reverse complement strand
GGAACAGGGGAAATTCTGCTACCTCGCCGAACCTCTGGCCTGCTTCAGGATTCATGATGACCAGCAGACCAAAAAGAATGTGCGCAACCTGGTGCATGTCGAAGAAATGATCACCCTGCTGGCGGAATACGGCAGCAGACCTTACCTGACTGTCGGGCCTCTGACCAGGAGGTTTCTGCTTTACAATCAATTGTTCCGTATCTGGAAGGCGTACAAAAACAACTTGATGGACCGGGAAGCCGCCCTGGCTAGAATTTCATGTCATGCAACAAACTGGCAATTCCTAGCGCTGATTCCATTGTACAAGATAATAAATCCGATCTGGAAGTTGTGCGCTTGCTGGCTTCCAAAAAACTACTAATTGACGAAGTGAGGGTCGATGATTTTTATTGGTGCATTGCGTGGACGGATATCTAATCTGAGCGAGAAAATCAAAGACAAGGCGAACAAAATCGCCAGAGATGCGATGGTTATTCTCAAGAATTGCCTCTCTAGTCACTCGGAAAAGGATCTAGTCGTTCTGGACGATATGTTTCCGCATCCATTGTCCGCTTTTAGAATTGCAGAATACAACTGTTATCTTAAGCATTTCGGCAATGTAGATGTTCATTCAACTGCTGCAACGTTTACTTTGATCGGCGAAGCTAGAGGATTCTCGGAAATCTGCTCGCGATATGAAAGGGAATTTCCCCAGTTTGCCGGCCATGTCATCCGCTTTAACAGAAGACGGGTACTCAGAGCCAAGCTTGTGTACACCATGTTCCTTAATAACGCTTTTTTCTTTATTGATTATATTGAAAAAGAAAATATTCCTTTTGTCTTCACGCTGTATCCGGGAGGAGGCTTTCAGTTAAACCAGGAGGATTCAGATCGAAAACTGCGTAGAGTTCTTTCTTCCCCCTTGTTGAGAAAAGTAATTGTCACCCAGACTATCTCGTACCGGTACTTAGTAGATAATCAATTTTGCTTATCTGACAAGGTCGAACACATATATGGCGTTGTTTTGCCGACTGACCGTTTGACAATGCACAGGTTCCCAAAGAGCTACTATAAGAAGCACAAAGATACTTTTGATCTTTGTTTCGTTGCCCACAAGTACACTAGGGATGGCGCCGACAAAGGGTACGATGTTTTTTTGGATGTGGCGTCACTTTTGTCGAAGATTTATCCCGACATCGTTTTTCATGTAGTTGGTCCGTTTGATGCTTCTGTCCTGGATGTCAGCGAACTGCAGGGGCGGATACGATTCTACGGGTCGCTGGAAACGGGATTTTTCCCTGAGTTTTATGCCGGTATGGATATGATCCTCTCGCCGAACATACCGTTCGTTCTCGCTCCAGGAGCGTTTGATGGTTTTCCTACGGGATGCTGTGTAGAAGCGGGCCTTTGCGGTGTTGCGGTTATGTGTACTGACCCGTTAGGGCAAAACAGCAAATTCAAAGATCGCGAGGAGATATTGCTTGTCCCTCACGATAGCATCGAAATATTTAAGGTCATCGATAATTACTATAATCGGTATGAGGATTTGTGTTGTCTTGCAGAAAGGGGGAGGGAAGCCTTCACCAGAGTATTTGACATGGATGCACAGATGGACCCGAGAAGACGGGTGCTAACGGAATGCATGAATACAGGCGCATTGAATCGCTGACAAGTAAAGAGGTGACAACTCATGCTTAAGAAATTGGTTGTCTGGGGGGCTTCCGGGCACGCACTGGTGGTTGCCGATATCCTGAGACTCGGGTGCGAGTACAACGTAGTAGGGTTCCTGGACGATATAAGTTCCGAGCAAAAGAACCGCCTTCTTTGCGACCTCCCCGTGTTCGCGGGACGAAATTTTATGCAAGATTTAATGCGCAGTGGCGTCTATCACGTGATTTTTGGCTTTGGTAATTGTGAAGCTCGACTCAATCTTGCAAAGTGGTCACAGGGACAGGGCTTTTCGATTGCCACCGCTATCCACCCAAATGCGACCGTGGCTGCAGGGGTCAGCGTCGGACCCGGTACTGTAATCGCAGCGGGGGCGGTGGTAAATCCCGGTGCCCGTATTGGAGAGAACGTCATTGTAAACACCTGTGCCAGTGTCGACCATGAATGTGTTCTCGATGACGGCGTCCATATATGCCCAGGAGCCCATCTGGCCGGCAGGGTTTCAGTCGGCAGGGCGAGCTGGGTTGGCATTGGGACTTCTGTTGTAGATCGAGTCCGAATCGGGGCAGGGGTTATGATTGGTGCTGGTTCGGTTGTGGTTAATGATATTCCCGACGGTGTACTTGCTTATGGGGTACCGGCAAAAGTAATCAAGAGGCTATAAATGGATGTTAGAAACAACATAGAGGAACTGGCTGTTTTTACTGGGGAGCCGTTTTCCGCCGAGAAGCTTTTTGTCGGCCGCCCTAATATCGGGAACCGCGACAGGTTCATGGAGCGGATGAATGACATCCTGGACCGACGCTGGCTTACCAACAACGGCCAGTACGTGCAGGAGCTGGAATGCAGGATCGCGGAACTCATAGGTGTGAAGCATTGCATCGCCATGTGCAATGCCACCATAGCACTTGAGATTGTGATACGCGGGCTAGGTTTGACCGGCGAGGTAATCGTCCCCTCCTTCACCTTTGTAGCCACCCCCCACTCGTTGCAATGGCAGCAGATTACCCCGGTTTTCTGTGATATAGACCCCCGCACCCACAACCTTGACCCGCAGCGGGTGGAGGAGATGATCACTCCCCGCACCACTGGCATCATCGGGGTCCACGTCTGGGGAAGACCCTGCGCTGTCGAGGAACTGACGGAGCTAGCGGAGCGGCGTGGGCTCAAGCTTCTGTTCGATGCTGCCCACGCCTTCGCCTGCTCCCATAATGGAAGCATGATCGGCAGTTTCGGCGATGCCGAAGTTTTCAGCTTTCATGCCACCAAGTTCTTTAACACTTTTGAGGGAGGGGCAGTCACTACAAACAATGACGAGCTGGCCGCTCAGATTCGATTGATGAAAAACTTCGGGTTCGCCGGCTACGATAACGTTGATTACATTGGTACGAACGGCAAGATGACCGAGGTTTCAGCTGCAATGGGTCTCACTTCCCTGGAGGCGTTAGACGGGTTCATTGACGTGAATCGACGAAATTACCTGCATTACCGTCAGGCCCTGGCGGGACTTTCCGGAGTACGCCTGCTGGTTTACAGCGAGACCGAGAAATGTAACTACCAATACATCGTTCTTGAGATTGACGAGACCGTTACCGGGATCGGCCGCGACCAATTAATTGATGTGCTGCATGCGGAGAATGTTCTAGCCCGCCGCTATTTTTATCCAGGCTGCCATCAGATGGAGCCTTACCGATCGCACTTTCCCCATGCCCGCCTCTTGCTTCCCAACACCGAACAGCTGGCAAGCCGCGTCATGTCATTGCCCACAGGGACATCAGTAACTCCGGATAATATCGATAAAATCTGCGCGATTATACGGTTATCGGTCACCCATGGTGCAGAACTCATGAAAAGGTTGGATTCACGTGGATAAAATATGAAAGTAAGTATTCTGATGATTACCTACAATCACGCACCGTTTATCGCACAGGCGCTGGATTCTGTGCTGATGCAGCAGGTGGATTTCGAATATGAAATCGTAGTCGGCGAGGACTGTTCAACTGATGCCACGCGAAAGACTCTCATAGAGTATCGACAGAAATTTCCGGACAAAATTCGTTTGCTGTTGCCGGAAAAAAATCTGGGAATGATAAGGAATTTCGCCGCGACCTTTCAAGAATGCCGAGGTGAGTACATTGCCTTACTGGAGGGTGATGACTTCTGGACTTCCACTTCAAAGCTGCAAAGACAGGTTGATTATTTGGACGCCCATCCCGAATGTGCTGCTTCGTTCCACAATGTGGAAATTATCTATGAGAACGATGATAAGGCACCTCATCTGTTCCATGGGAAAAATTTGAAACCGTTCTTCACTCAGCGGGACATCGTTTCTGATTTTTTTATACCAACTTGTTCGACAATGTGCAGAAATCGCTTATTCAAACAGTTTCCGGATTGGTACTATGACATGCCGATGGGTGATTGGCCGTTACATGTAATGAACTCGGGACACGGGAATTATGCCTATATAGACGAGCCTTTGGCATCTTATCGCGTGCACAGCGGCGGGATCTGGTCACAGATTAAAAAACGAGATGCCCTGCAAAAGAGCATCTATGCCGCTCAAACTATAAACGGCTATCTTGAATACAAATTTGCAAAATTCATAAGAAAGAAAATAGCCATGATGGAATATGAAACGGCACTAACCCTGATTGAGGAAAGGGAGCTGAAGAGCGCTTTTTCGCATGCATGGAAAGCTTTGCTTGCATCACCCTTCTACTTCAAAGTATATCAACGGATTATCTCAAACATCTTTCTGAGGGGACTACTTGTCCAGCTTAAACCACCGTCTGCCGTGGCGGCAGGCACAAAGGATGTTCGATAGGCCGACAAAAGATCGAATAGTCACGAGTGCCTGTTGGTCTTATCCCATTGTCTGGAGGAGTTTGTCGTGAAAAACTGGTTTAATGTTAGTTGCTTTCTAGTTCTGTGTGCCTTCTTTGTGTTTTCCATTTGGTCTGCACATTCGGTATTTATACTCGATAACCCTTCAATTTATGCTGAGAACGGGCTGCTTGAAACCTTGCAGGCTATCCTGCTGGTCATCGGTTGCATCGTCTTTTTAGTACCTGTCGCGTTGCATAAGGAATCCGGGAAACTGATTCTTTTGTTTTGCTCACTGCTCTGCTACAGTTTCGTGGTGAGAGAGCTGGATGTTGAGCTTCTAAACGTCCCCGCTGCGATTAAGTTCCTTTGCTCTGGCGTTGGCCGGAACACAACCTTGGCTGTGGCGTTTTCGGCCATGTTGCTGTATGCATTATCCAGGTTTTCTTATTATAAAAAAGCGGTCGTTCTGTTTCTTGGATCCCTGCCGGGAATTCTCCTGATGCTCGGAGGTGTGCTTTTGGTGGTCGGAGACCTGTTCGAAAAGAGGTATTCGCTGGGCCATCACGTCTTTTTTGAAGAATTTTTGGAGCTTTCCGGCTACGTTTCCCTTTTGTTGTCGTCATTAGCAGCTAATTCAGGCCTTACCCGTCGTAGCCGCGGCGACCTCTCCGGTGGTCACTGACATCATTAGTTCGCCTCCTCAGGAGGGCAGACGTGATGACTGCAGGTAGTGCGGGTCGCGGGTTATTCAGCTGAGCAATGGAGGGCACATGAAGAAAATCCTGGTCACCGGCGCCGCCGGTTTCATCGGCTTTCACCTGGGGAAAAAACTCCTGGCAAAAGGGGTTGAGGTGGTAGGTCTGGACAACCTCAACGATTATTACGACGTAAACCTCAAATACGCCCGGCTGAAACAAATTGAAGAGCGTGCGGGCTTCAAGTTCGTTAAGCTGGATCTGTCCGACCGCGAGGGGATTGCCGCCTTGTTCGCCGCGGAGAAATTCGATACCGTGGTAAACCTTGCCGCGCAGGCAGGGGTTCGCTATTCGCTTGAGAATCCGCACGCCTACATCGACAGCAATATCTCGGGATTCATGAACATCCTGGAAGGGTGCCGTCATAACGCGGTGAAACATCTGGTCTACGCCTCCTCCAGTTCGGTCTACGGTGCCAATACCTCAATGCCGTTCTCGGTGCACCATAACGTGGACCATCCGGTCTCGCTTTATGCAGCGACCAAGAAGGCCAATGAGCTGATGGCCCACACCTATTCGAGTCTCTACGGCATCCCGACCACGGGCTTGCGCTTTTTCACCGTCTATGGACCGTGGGGGAGGCCGGACATGGCGCTTTTCCTGTTCACCAGGGCGATCCTGGAGGGGCGCCCCATCGACGTCTTCAACTTCGGGAAGATGCAG